>JAJZJY010000204.1 GCA_021809885.1 Actinomycetes bacterium | reverse complement strand
CTCGTGGCACCGACCTTCACGGTCTTGCCCTTGCCACCGACGAGGTGGGCGGTCACGAAGTAGGCCGTGACCGGCGAGCTCCCGCTGCTGGACGGGGCCGTCCAGACCACGAGGGCCCTGCCGCCGGGCTCCGGCTGGACCTGCGGGGTGCCTGGTGCGCCGGGCGTGGTGGAGGTGCTCGGGGTGATCTCGACCGGCGACGAGTACGCCGACGCTCCGGCGGAGTTGACCGCCTTCACGTACAGGTCCACCGGGGTGCCGGCCGTCAGCCCGCTGATCTCGGCGTTGGTACCCGAGACCATCACGTTGCCGTTGACCGGTCCCGTGATCGAGGCCCCGAAGCCCGTGCCGCTCTCGTAGATGTTGTAGCCAGTGACAGCGGCCCCGCCGTTGTTGCTGGGGGCCTTCCAGCTCAGGTCCACGAGGTTGCCGTTGTCGACCGCCTTAAGGGCCGTCGGCGCCGCTGGCGGCGTCGGACCGGGCACTGCGCTGGCAGTGCTGCTCTCCGGCCCGACATGACCCTGGTCTTCCGCCGCGACCCTGAAGTAGTAGGTCGTACCGGTGGTCAAGCCGGTGGCGGTGAAGCTGGTGGACGCCACGTTGGTCGCCAGGGTGCTCGTCGTCACGCCACTGCTGTTGGTCTCGTAGACGTCATACCCGGTGGGCGTCCCGCCGCCAGCGGTCGGCGCCGTCCAACTGAGCGCGATGGACGTAGCGCTCGCTGCGGTGGCGGTGAGACCAGTCGGCGCGTTGGTCGGCGCGCTCGGAGCCGTCGGCGTCGCGGTAACTGAGTTGGACGGGCCTGATGTCGCCACCGGGGTGCCGCCCGGTGAGGACGCACTCTTGGCCTCCACGGTGAAGCTGTACTGGGTGGTCGGGGTCAGGCCCGAGACGGTCGCCGAAGTGGACCCGGGTGTGGTCGTCACCGTCTCGCCCGTCGTGGGGGCGGCGCCGTCGATCAGCACGCTGTAGGTCAGGTTGCCGAGCCCCTGGTCGGCCGGGGCGTTCCAGCTCAGGCTCACGCTCCCGCTTGTGGTCACGGGCGCGGCGGCCAAGCCGGTGGGCGCCCCCGGGGTGGCGTCACCGGTAGTGATCGTCGCCCCGTTGGACGCCCCGGAGACCCCGAGGACCGTGGCGGCCTGCACGTAGTACGAGTACGACGTGGCGGGATTGAGACCCGTCGACTGGGTGTAGGTCGTCGAGGACGTCGAAGCGAGGTAAGTGTGGCTCCCGGTGGGCGTTCCCTCGTAGACGTTGTACGACACCGAGTTGGCGCTGCCGGCGTTGGCCGGTGCATTCCAACTGAGGGTGTTGACCGGCGTCGTCCCGTTGGCGGTGGTGCTGACCCTCAGGCTCAACGGGGCGCTCGGCGGGCCGGTGACGTCGGGCTGCTCGGTGACGATGTTGGAGTGCGACGACGTTTCTCCGTCGGCGTTGACCGCCACGACGAAGAAGCCGTAGGTGTCGGCTGAGGTGAGCCCACTCGCCGTGGCGCTGGTTGAACTTGTGGAACTGAACGACGTCGCATTGGCCGACGTCTGACCCGCCGTGATGTTGTAGTCGTAGACCCTGTAGGTCTTGACCGGCGAGTTGCCGCTCGACGACGGCGGGCTCCACTTGAGGGTCACGGCCTGGTAACCCGCGATACCCGAAATCGTCGGGGCGCTCGGATTGGCGCTCGGCTGCGGTGTGGCGGAAACCTCGGGCGACGCCGGCGACATCCCGGCCGAGCTCACCGCCTTGACGGTGAAGTACTCCGTCGTCCCGTTGGTGGCGGCCACGGTCACCGAGCTCACGGTGTTGGAGATCGGGATCGACCCGTTGATCGGTGTCGAGGACTCTCCGCCGCTCTTGCTGCCCTCGTAGACGTTGTATCCGGTCACGCCGTTGGCGCTGGCATCGTTCTCCGTCCAGCTGACCGTGATGCTGCCGTTACCGGGCGTAGCGGACGCCGTCGGTGCAGGCGGGACCAGGCCGGTGTTGGGCATGGCCGACGCCTGGTTGGACGCCGGCCCGGTGCCCGCGGCGTTGATCGCCTTGACCACGAAGTAGTAGGTGGTGCCGTCGTTGAGGCCGGAGATGTAGTCAGTGGTCTGGGAGCCTGAGACGGTCGCGGCGAGGGTGGTCTCGGATCCCGACGCCGTCCCCTGCCAGATCTGGTACGACGTGGGCGTGTCACCGGTGGCCGGGGCGCTCCAGTTGAGCGTGACTGCGCTGGCGCTCGGCGTCGCCGTGAGGCCGGTTGGGGCGCTCGGGGCGATGGCGGCCGCCGTCGCGCTGGCCTCGTTGGATGCCGAGGACTGGCCGGCGGCGTTGACGGCGGTGACCTGGAAGTAATACGTCCCCGTCGTGCTGACCGTCACGGTGGTGGAGGTGCCGCTCACGAGCACGCTGCCGTTGACCGGCGTGGTGGTCTCGCCACCCGAAGACGTGCCTTGATAGATGTTGTAGCCGCTGACCGAGCCGGACGGCGCCGTCCAGGACAGCGTGATCTGGTTGGCCGCTGCGTCGGTCGCCTTCAGCCCTGTCGGGGCGTTGGGCACCGCCAGGTTGCTGGGACGGGCGGCCGCACCCTCGGCGTGTGGCGCCAGCGTGGCTGCACTGGCGAAGGCGGGCAGACCGATCGTCGTCATTGCCGTGGCGACCCCGGCGAACCCGAGCCGCCTCAACGTCCTCTTCTTGCTGTCCATTTTCCTCTGTCTTCCTCTCAACGTGTTTTGGGGACTCCGCCCCGTGCCGATCGGCGCCCGATGGACGCCCGGATGATGCCTTCTGCTACGTGTTGGTCCACCGGTTTACAGCGGCGCACCCCCTTCGAATACGCGGCGGAGGGACGGGGTCCACGTCGGGCGGGCACGCTAGCACGGTGGAGCCGACGTTTGGTGGATCATCGCTTGCTCGCCGCCGGCCGCCCGACGCGGCCTCCCCCGGAACGAGTTACGTCCGCCTTCAGATCCATGGTTGCGCTCCTGCGTGCCAATCGATCGGGTACCACATCCACCCGCCATATGGGTGGGCCACTGACCGGGCGAAGGGTCCCGGGCACACGAAGGAACCCGAAACCTCTTGTCTGGGAAAGACAGCGCGCGCACCTTACGCCGGCTCTCTTCCGGACGCAAGCACTTCCTGCCAGCCTGTGCCGATTTCTGGTTTGGCTCGTTATGGGACAAAGCGGGACATTTCAGTAGTCATCGCCGCCGTCTGCGGCGCTCCGGCCCTCGCCACCGGCCGCCTCGAGCTCCTCCACGGTCATGAGCACGGCACGGGCCTTGGAGCCCTCGGACGGCCCCACGACGCCCCGGCGCTCCAAGAGGTCCATCAGCCGTCCCGCCCGGGCGAAGCCGACCCTGAGCTTGCGCTGCAGCATCGACGTCGAGCCCAGCTGGGAGCGCACCACCAGCTCCCGGGCCTGCTCGAGCAGGTCGTCGTCGTCGTCGCTCCCGCGAATGGCACCATCCGCCGCCGGGCCGCCCTCCTCGCCGCCGTCGACGCCCTCCACGTAGCGAGGCTCGGACTGGCGCCGCCAGTGGGCGACGACCCTGCGGACCTCGTCCTCGTCCACCCACGCGCCCTGGATGCGGCGGGCGACGCTCGACGACGCCGTGAGGAGGAGCATGTCGCCCTTGCCGATCAGCCGTTCGGCGCCGGGCTGATCGAGGATCACGCGGCTGTCGGCGAGGGACGAGACGGCGAAGGCAAGCCGAGATGGGATGTTGGCCTTGATGACCCCGGTGATCACGTCGACGGAAGGCCGCTGTGTAGCGATCACCAGGTGGATGCCCACAGCACGCGCCATCTGGGCGATCCGCACGACCGAATCCTCGACGTCGCGGGCGGCGACCATCATCAAGTCGTTGAGCTCGTCGATGACGACCAAGATGAAGGGCAGCCGCTCGTACTCCCTTGGCTCGACGCCGAGCTCTGCTGCGCCCTGGAGGTCGCCACGGTCGTAGGCGGCGTTGTAGCCGGTGACGTCACGAACCCCGACCTCGGCCAACAGGTCGTAGCGGCGCTCCATCTCGTGGACCGCCCAGGCGAGGGCGTTGGCTGCCTTCTTGGGGTTGGTGACGACGCCGGTGAGCAGGTGGGGCAGCCCGTTGTACTGCCCGAGCTCGACGCGCTTGGGATCGACGAGGATGAGGCGCACCTGGTCGGGGGTGGAGCGCACCAGCACCGACGTGAGCAACGAGTTGATGCACGACGACTTCCCGGCGCCGGTGGCGCCGGCGATGAGGATGTGCGGCATCGTCGCCAGGTTGGCGAGGACCGGGCGGCCGGCGATGTCCCGGCCGATGCCAGCCTCGAGCGGGTGGGTGGCGTCCCTCGCCTCCGGCGAGGTGAGGATGTCGCCGAGCGAGACGTGCTGGCGGTGCTGGTTGGGGACCTCCACGCCGATGGCGGAGCGCCCCGGGATGGGGGCAAGGATCCGGACGTCGGCAGCCGCCATGGCATAGGCGATGTCCTTCTGGAGGTTGGTCACCCGGCTGACCTTCACGCCGGGTCCCAACTCGAGCTCGAAGCGGGTCACTGTCGGCCCGACAGTCATGCCGGCCAACCGCGTCTCGACACCATGGGAGGCGAGGGCATCCTCCAGCACGCGGCCCTGCGCCTCGACCGCCCGCCCGTCGATCTCGAGCGCCTTGGCCCGCTTCAACAGCGTGACGGGCGGCAGCTTCCACGTTCCCGGCTCCGCCGCCGGGCCGAGGCCGATCCGCAGCTGCACGGGGTCCGGCTCGGGCTGCGCGGGCAGGTTCAGCACCGGGCGCGCCCGCGGCGGCGCCAGGGCGTCCTCGACCGCTCGCGGCGCCGGGCTCTCCTCGCCAGCCTCCCCCTGCACGGGCTCGTCATCGAGGTCCAGTGCGGCGGCGAAGTCCCGCAGGCGGCGGGTGGCCCCGCCGGCAACGCGCGCCAGTAGCCGGGCTCCCGAGACCACCCACCGCGACGCTGTGCGAAGCGACGTGCCGGTCACGGCGAGCAGCGCCAGGAGCCCAGCCGCGACGAGCACTGTCGCCGCGCCCGGGCCGGAGAGAGCGGCTCGCAGTGGCATCCCGACGCCGGCGCCGACCAGGCCACCGGCGGCCCGCGCCATGGGGAGGACCGCACCGACAGCCAGGTGGCGCGGAGTACCGGCGAGGTCGAGCAGGCCGCATGTCGCGGCCACGAGTAGCACCGAGCCGCTGGCAAGCCGGACGAAGCCCACACGCAGCCGCATCTCGATGTCGTCCCGGTCCGGGGGGTGACGGTGCCACAGTAGGCCAGCCCCCGCCACGGCGAAGACCACGGGTAGCAGCACCCGGTCGAGCCCGACGAGATCGGCGCTGCCGGCCCGGACCGCCCGGCCGGCGGGACCGGCGAGGTCGCTGTAGATACCCAAGCCAGCGAGGACGGCGACCAGGATCAGCACCACGCCCCATGCCTCGGGCGGGATGCTCCTCACCGCTCCGAGAATCGCGGAGATCCCGGAAGGCCCGGAAGCGGGACGGCTCCCCGGGCGCGCCCGGCCGCGTGCAGGCTTGCGCGATCCTGCGGGGCGGCGGCGCGCCTGGCTGGTGGTGGCCACAACAGCCCCAATGCTAACAGCGGCCACAACAGCCACAGGTGCTCCGGAATAACGGCGAGCGCTACCCTGTGCCCCCGCAGGAGGAAGGAAGGAGACGGGTTGCGACCACCCGAGCCATCGAGCGCGCGGCTGGCATGGCCTCCGACGTTCGTGGTCACGACGGCCCGGAGCGGCTCGACCATGCTGCGCTGGCTGATCGACGGACACCCCGACGTGGCGTGTCCGAGCGAGACGGCGATCGCCGAGCTGGTGAAGGACTGCATCGTGATCCCGTCCCGGCTGGGCTTCCCGGACGGACCCGAGGCCGCCGACGACCAAGCCCGGCACCTCGTCGATGCCATCATGGCGTCGTACCTGCGCGACCAGGGCAAGAGCCGCTGGTGCGACAAGTCCCTGACCACCGTCGACCACGTCGACCTGCTGGCTCGCGTCTGGCCCGAGTCTCGCTTCGTCTTCCTCTACCGCCACTGCATGGACTTCGTGAGCTCCGCCCTGGAGGCGGAGCCATGGGGCCTGGCGTCCTACGGGTTCGGCGACTTCGCCCGGATGAGCCCGACCGACAACGTCTCGGCCCTGGCCGCGTACTGGCACGACCGGGTCAACAAGATGCTCCTGGCAGAGAAGCGCCTCCCGGAGGAGCGGAGGTTGCGGGTGCGCTACGAGGACGTCGTGGCCGGCCCCGACGCCGCCCTCACGCCGGTCTGGCACCTGATCGGCGTCCCGCCGGTCACCGACGCGAGCAGGCTCGCCTTCACCCAGCGCCACGACGGCACCGGACCCGCCGACCACAAGATCTGGTTGACGAGCGGCGTCCACCAGGGATCCGTGGGCCGGGGCGCCCGCATCCCGGCCCGCAACGTCAACAAGGCGCTCCTCCAAGCCGTCAACGGGCAGCTCTCGGCGCTCGGCTACCAGGTCGTCGACGAGCACTGGGGGTCCGGAGGCCCCCCAGCCCCGGCCGACGGCGACGACCACCTCCTCGACATGCGCATCGTCGACGGCCACCGCCCCTTGTGGCGAGCCGTCCTCGATCTCACCGCCGGCGAGACCCTCGATCCGGCGAACGCCCCAGCCTCACCACTGGTCGTCGCGGTCGAGCGGCGGGTGCTGCCCGAGCTGATCGCGGATCGCGCAGCCCTGCCGGCAGCCAGCCGGCGCCGGGACGTGCGCTGGTACGGCGAGCGGGGTAACAACTACGAGCAGGAGCTGAGGTTCTCCGGCAACGTCGCCGAACTGCTGGCCGTCCACGGCGAGCACCTCCTGAAGGTGACCGAAACGGCAGCCGTTCCGGGCTGAGCGCAATCCCTTGGAGGCGCTCGCCCGTAGATGGGGGTGACGGTCGCCAGCGAGGGAGGACGGCATGCAGCTTTCGGGACGCAGGATGTGGGCAGCGGTGGTGGGTGTCGCCGCCATAGGAGTCGTAGCCGCCGGGTGCGGCAGCGGGGCCAGCACCAGCACCGCCGGCGCGGCGACGACCTCGTCGTCGAAGGCGGCGACGGTGAAGACGGCGAAGGTCGGCAAGCTCGGCACCGTGCTCGTGTCGGCCTCGGGCAAGACGCTCTACATGTTCACCAAGGACGCCCAGAACGGCTCGCACTGCAGCGGCTCCTGCTCAGCCGTCTGGCCGCCGCTGACAGTCAGCGGCAAGCCCGTCGCCGGCGCCGGCGTGAAGGCATCCCTGCTAGGCACCACCAAGGACTCCAACGGCAAGACGCAGGTCACCTACAACCACTGGCCGCTGTACTACTTCGCCGCCGACCACAAGGCGGGCCAGTCGGCCGGCGAGGGCCTCCACTTCTTCGGCGGGTGGTGGTACGGGCTCACCGCCGCCGGCAGCTCCGTCAAGCCGGCTGCCGCCCCGAGCAGCTCGAGCTC
>JAJZJY010000203.1 GCA_021809885.1 Actinomycetes bacterium | reverse complement strand
CTCCGAGCGGGACCAGCGCGCCGAGCGGGACGAGCGCGTCGGGGACGAGCGCCGCCGGCACCACCGGCAGCCACTTCCTCGCATGCGAGGTCACCGACACCGGCGGCATCAACGACCGGTCGTTCAACGCCTCCGCCTACCAGGGCCTGAAGATCGCCGCAGCGGCGATCCCCGGCCTCACGTACCGCTTCTTGCAGTCCAACTCGACGAGCGACTACACGCCCAACATCAACACCTTCCTCGCTGAGCACTGCGGGATCATCATCACCGTCGGCTACGACATGGGTCCGGCCACCGCTGCGGCCGCAAAGGCACACCCGAGCCAGAAGTTCGCCATCGTGGACTTCTCCTACTCGCCCAACATCCCCAACGTCCTCGGCCTCACCTACCAGACCAACCAGGACGCCTTCATGGGCGGCTACCTGGCGGCAGCCATGAGCAAGTCGGGCGTGGTCGGCACCTTCGGCGGCCAGAACATCCCGCCGGTCACCATCTACATGGACGGCTGGGTCGCCGGCGTGCGCTACTACAACCAGCAGAACCACACGCACGTGCGGGTGCTCGGCTGGACCCCGACGCCCGGCCGCGCCAAGGGCAGCCTGGCCGGCACCGGCCTGTTCACCAACGACTTCACCAACCAGGCGCTCGGCAAGACCGACGCCCAGACCGAGCTCGCCCAGGGCGCCGACGTGATCTTCCCCGTCGCAGGCGCCGTCGGTCTCGGCGCCGCCGCAGCGGTCAAGCAGGCAGGCGGCAGCAACTACATGGAATGGGTGGACGTGGACGGGTGCATCTCATCGCCCAACTACTGCCCGCTGTTCATCACCAGCGTCACCAAGGGCATCGCCACCTCGGTGAGCCAGGCCGTCGAGGCCGCGGCAAAGGGCACGTTCAAGGGCGGTGTCTACGTCGGCACCCTCGCCAACGGCGGCGTGGCCCTGGCACCGTTCCACGACTTCCAGAGCAAGATCCCGGCGAAGGTCCAGACGGCCCTCCAGACCATCAAGGCCGGCATCGAGTCGGGGAAGATCTCGGTCGACCCCAACTCGTACCCAGCGTCCTGACGTTGCGGTTGGAGCTGGCGGGCGTCACCAAGCGCTTCGGGTCGCTCGTAGCCAACGATCACGTCGACCTCACCGTGGAGGCAGGGGAGATCCACTGCCTCCTCGGTGAGAACGGCGCCGGCAAGAGCACGCTCATGAACGTGCTCTTCGGCCTCCAGAGGGCCGACGAGGGCGAGATCCGCGTCGACGGGGCGCCGGTGCGCTTCGCCGACCCGGGCGACGCCATCGCCCACGGCATCGGCATGGTCCACCAGCACTTCATGCTCGTGCCCGTCTTCACCGCGGCCGACAACGTCGTGCTCGGCTTCGAGCCCACCCGCTCGGGCGGATTCCTCGACCGCGAAAAGGCCCGGGAGGACATCCGCAGGCTGTCGTCGGAGTTTGGCCTGGAGGTCGACCCCGACGCCGTCGTCGAGGACCTGCCCGTCGGGTTGCAGCAGCGCGTCGAGATCCTGAAGGCCCTCCACCGCGACGCCAACCTCCTCATCCTCGACGAGCCCACGGCGGTGCTCACCCCGCAGGAGACGGAGTCGCTCTTCGCCATCATGCGCGGCTTGAAGGAGACAGGCCGGTCGATCCTCTTCATCACCCACAAGCTGAAGGAGGTCCTGGCCGTCGCCGACCGCATCACCGTCATGCGGCTCGGCCGTGTCGTCGGCACCACCACCCCGGCGGGCTCGGGCGAGCACGTCCTCGCCTCCATGATGGTCGGGCGGGACGTCGAGCTCGTCGTCCACAAGGACGACGCCCAGCCCGGCTCGCCGGTCCTGCAGCTGGAAGGCCTCACCGTCACCGACGAGCGGGGTGTGACCGTCATCGACGCCGTCGACCTGGAGGTGCGCGCCGGCGAGATCGTCGCCCTGGCCGGCGTGCAGGGCAACGGGCAGACGGAGCTGGCCGAGGCGCTGCTCGGATTGACCCAGCCGAGCAGCGGTCGCATCCTCCTCGACGGCAAGGACATCACCCGGGCGACCCCCCGGGAGGCGCTGCGCGCCGGTATCGCCTACATCCCCGAGGACCGCCAGGCGGAGGGGCTCGTGCTCGACATGTCGATCGCCGACAACCTCGTGCTCGACGTCCACGACCGACCGCCGTTCGCGCACCGCGGCGCCCGCGACCTCACCGCCGTCAGGGAGAGCGGCGAGCACAAGCTCCAAGAGTTCGACATCCGGGCGCGATCCGCCGAGGTCCCGGTGGGCACCCTGTCGGGTGGCAACCAGCAGAAGGTCGTCGTCGCCCGCGAGCTGTCGCGACCCGTCCGCCTGCTCGTCGCCTCCCAGCCGACGCGAGGGCTGGACGTCGGCTCCATCGAGTACGTCCACCGCCGCATCGTCGAGGAGCGTGACAAGGGCGTCGCCGTGCTCCTCGTGTCCTCGGAGCTCGACGAGATCCTCGCCCTCGGCGACAGGGTCGCGGTCATGTACCGGGGGGCCATCGTCGGTGTGGTCCCCCCGACCACCGGCCGGGACAGGATCGGGCTGATGATGGCTGGCGCGGGGGTACCGGCGTGAGCACCACGGAGGCCCCGGCGCCGGCCCCGGCGCCGTCGACGTCTCGCCAGCCCGGACGCGCCGAGCGCATCGCCCGCCGTGTGACCGAGGCAAACCTCGCCGTCGTCACGGTTCTCGCCGTCGTCCTCGGACTGTTCGTCGGTGCGATCCTCATCGTCGTGACGACCGGCCAGTCCTTCGGCGGTGTTGGCCGGGCGTACGGTGCCCTCTTCGCCGGCTCGATCTTCAGCCCCTCGGCAGTGGGCCACGCGATCTCCACCGGCCACGGCTGGAGCGCCGCCTTCACGCCTCTGTCGGAGACGTTCGTCGCCGCCACCCCGCTGATCTTCGCCGGCCTCGGCGTGGCCGTCGGCTTCTCCACCGGGGTGTTCAACATCGGTGGCCAGGGCCAGGTGATCGCCGGAGCCATATGCGCCACCTACGTCGGGTTTGGCGTCGACCTCCCCGTGTGGATCCACCTGCCCCTCGTCGTGGCCGCCGGCGCCGCTGGCGGCGCCGTGGCCGGGTTCATCCCCGGGCTGTTGAAGGCGCGGACCGGGGCGCACGAGGTGATCGTCACGATCATGCTCAACTACGTCTTCCTCTACCTGCTCTCCTACCTTCTCGTCACCGCCCCCCTCCAGCAGCCCGGCCAGTCCAACTCGATCTCCCGGACGGTCCCCCAGAGCGGCCGCCTCCCTCACCTCTTCAGCGGCGGCCTGCGGGTCAACGGCGGGTTCCTCCTCGCGCTGGCCGCCGTCGCCGGCGTGTGGTGGCTGATGCAGCGCAGCACGCTCGGCTTCCGGTTCCGGGTGATCGGGTCCAACCCCCTTGCCGGCCGCGCCGCCGGCATGGACGCCAAGATGGCCACCATCCTCGTGCTCACCCTCTCCGGGGCGTTGGTGGGCCTGGCGGGCATGTCGACACTGGCGGGGACCGACTTCTTCCTGTCCACCGGCTACGGCGGCGCCAACGGGTTCAACGCCATCACAGTCGCCCTCCTCGGTCGCAACAAGCCGCAGGGCGTGCTGCTCGGGGCCCTGCTCTTCGGCGCCCTCACCGCCGGCGGCCGGTACATGCAGGCGCACACAGGCGTGCCCTTCGACCTCACGGCGGTCATCCAGGCGGTGATCGTCTTCTTCGTGGCCACGCCCGCGCTGGTCCAGGAGATCTTCCGGCTCCGCTCAGCACCCGGCGAGAAGAAGATCCTGCTGTTCACGAAGGGCTGGGCGGGGTGAGCACGGCCAGCCTCGCCGCGCCGGCGGCCATCGTCGAGGGTCGCCTCGTCTCCGTCTCTCGGGTGCGCGGCCTCGGAGCCTTCCTGGTCCTGCTCGCTGCCGTGGCGGCCGTCCCCCTCGGGCTCGGTACCCGGGCCGGTGTGCAGGCCGCCTTCGACTTCGCCGACCCGCCGGCCATCGACCTCGGCATCCTGCACATGCCCGTCCGGGCGGTGTGCGTCGCCCTCGGCGTCGTCACCGCCCTGCTCGGCGCGTGGCTCCTGGCCGGACGGCAGCGACGCGGCACGTACCTGGTCTTCACCGCCGGGGTGCTGCTGTTCCTGTGGGCCTTCCTGACCTGGGTCGCCCGCAACAACGACCTGTCGTTCACCCAGCTGCTCGCCGAGACCATGGTGTCGGCGACGCCGCTCGTGTACGGCTCGCTGTCGGGGGTCATGTGCGAGCGGGCGGGGGTGGTCAACATCGCCATCGAGGGCCAGTTCCTGGCCGGGGCCTTCCTCGGGGCGATGATCGGCAGCGCCACCGGGGTGCTCTGGCTCGGGCTCGTGGCCGGAGGGCTCTCCGGCGCCGTGCTCGGCGCCCTCCTCGCCTTCCTGGCGCTGCGCTACGGGGCAGACCAGATCATCGTCGGGGTCGTCATCGTGGCGTTCTGCACCGGTCTCACCAACTTCCTCACCGAGCAGGTCCTGAGCAACCACCAGAACTTGAACGCCGGCGCGACCTTCGGCACCTGGGCCATTCCCGGCCTCGCCCGGATACCGGTGCTCGGGCCGGTGCTGTTCCACCAGAACGTGTTCTTCTACCTCGCCGCTGTGCTGCTCGTCGTGATCCACGTCGGCCTGTTCCGGACCCGCTGGGGCTTGCGGGTCAGGGCGGTCGGCGAACACCCCAGGGCGGCAGCCACCGTCGGCATCCATGTGCTCAGGGTCCGCTACCGCAACGTGATCCTCGGCGGCGTGATCGCCGGCATCGGCGGGGCGAGCTTCACGGTCGGCTCGATCGGGGAGTTCTCGGCGGGGATGACCGCCGGGCTCGGCTACGTGGCCCTGGCGGCGATGATCTTTGGCCGGTGGCGGCCATTTGGGGCGCTGTCGGCCGCCCTGCTCTTCGGCTTCGCCGTCTCCCTGCAGAGCTTCCTCGCCGTCCTCGGGGTCAACATCCCGTCGCCGTTCCTGTCGATGGCGCCGTACGTCATCACCATCGCGGTCGTGGCCGGCCTCGTGGGCCGGGTGCGGCCACCCGGCGCCGACGGGGTGCCCTACTCGCCGGAGTAGAGAGAGGGCACGACCGCCCGGCCGTAGGCGTCGAGGGTGGCATCCATGGCGTCGTGCATGAGGTAGAGGGCGAAGTGGCCGACGCCGAGCGCCTCCAGGTGGCGGAGCTTCGCCAGGTGCGCTCCCGTGTCGCCGAGCACGCAGAAGCGCTCGACGATCCCGTCGGGGACGAACTCGGTGTCGGGGTTGCCGGCCCGCCCGTGGTGGGCGTAGTCGTAGCCCTTGCGGGCCTCGATGTACTCGGTGAGGGCGGAGGGCACGTCGCCGCCCTGCCCGTAGCGGCTGACGAGGTCGGCGACGTGGTTGCCGACCATCCCGCCGAACCAGCGGCACTGATCCCGCTGGTGACCCATGTCGTCGCCGACGTAGGCGGGGGCGGCGACGCAGACGGTAATGGCGTCGGGGTCCCGGCCGGCGGCGACGGCCGCCTCCCGCATCCGCCCGATCGCCCACTCCACGACGTAGGGGTCGGCGATCTGCAGGATGAGGCCGTCCGCCTCCGCGCCGGCGACCGCCAACGCACGCGGCCCGTAAGCCGCCATCCAGACCGGCAGCTTCCCGCCACGCACCCACGGGATCTGGAATGGATGCCCGTCGACGGTGACCTCCCGGCCTTCCGCCAGATCACGGATGACGCGTACAGCAGAGGCCAGGTCGTCGAGGCGCGTCGGCTTTCGGCCGACAACACGCACCGCCGAGTCCCCGCGACCGATCCCGCAGATCGTGCGGTTCCCGAACATGTCGTTGAGCGTCGCGAACAGCGACGCCGTGACCGACCAATCCCGCGACCGAGGGTTGGTCACCATCGGCCCGACCGTCACCCGCTCCGTCGCCTCCAGGATCCTCGGGTAGATGACGAACGGCTCCTGCCACAGCACGGGCGAGTCGAACGTCCACACCGACGAGAACCCGAGCTCCTCGGCCCGCCGCGCCAGCGAGATCAGCCTCTCGGCGGGCGGGTCGGTCTGCAGTACGAGGCCGAACCTCACCGGGCTCCACTCCTCGGCCACGGCACGTGCAGCCCGGAGTACGGGTCGCGCGGCACGAAGCGCCCGTGGCCGGCCCGGCCGAGGAAGCGTCCGTCGCGCAGCACCACCTCCCCCCGCGACACAACCGTGTCGACGCCGCCGCGCACCCGCTGGCCCTCCCACACCGAGTAGTCGACCGCCATGTGGTGAGCGGCGGCGCCGAGCACGTGCGAGCGATCCGGGTCGTAGACGACGATGTCGGCGTCCGAGCCCGGCAGCAGGCTGCCCTTGCGCGGGTACAGGCCGAAGAGGCGGGCGGGCGTCGTGGACGTCAGCTCCACCCACCGCTCGACGGTGATGTGACCGGCGGTGACACCCTGGTAGACGAGGTCCATCCGGTGCTCCACGCCGGGCAGGCCGTTGGGGATCTTGGAGAAGTCGCCCCGGCCGAGCTCCTTTTGGTCCTTGAAGCAGAAGGGGCAGTGGTCCGTCGACACGACCGACAGGTCGTCGGTGCCCAGGCCGCGCCACAACGCCTCGTGGTGGTGCCTGGCCCGGATCGGTGGGGAGCAGACGTACTTGGCGCCGTCGAAGCCGGGCGACGCCATCAGGGACTCGTCGAGGAACAGGTATTGCGGGCAGGTCTCGGCGAACACCGGCCGGCCCCGGTCGCGCGCCGCCACTACCTCGGCGAGCGCCTCCTCGGCGGAGAGGTGCACGATGTAGAGGGGGCAGTCGGCCACCTCGGCGAGCACCACCGCCCGATGGGTCGCCTCACCCTCGAGCGCCGAGGGGCGGGTCTCGCCGTGCATCCTCGGATCCCCGAGGCCGCGGGCGAGCGCCTGGGCGACGAGGACGTCGATGGCGATGCCGTTCTCGGCGTGCATCATGATCGTCGCCCCCGCCTCCGCCGCCGTCTGCATGGCACGCAGGATCTGCCCGTCGTCGGAGTACAGGACCCCCGGGTAGGCCATGAACAGCTTGAAGCTCGTGATCCCGTCGCCGACGAGGCCGTCCATCTCCTTCAGCGCCTCGTCGGTGACGTCGGAGAGGATCAGGTGGAAGCCGTAGTCGATGGCGCAGTGGCCGTTGGCCTTCTCCAGCCACGTCTCCAGGCCGAGGCGGGGACTGCCCCCCCGCGGCTGGATGGCGAAGTCGACGATCGTGGTCGTGCCGCCCCACGCCGCCGCCACCGTCCCGGTCTCGAACGTGTCGGACGACTTGGTGCCGCCAAAGGGCATCTCCATGTGGGTGTGCACGTCGATGCCCCCGGGAACCACCAGCTTGCCAGTGGCGTCGATGCGCTCGGCGTCGACGGTGCCGGAGCCCCCCGGCGCCGCCACCGCCGCCACGCGCTCGCCCTCGACGAGGACGTCGGCGCGCAGCCGCCCGGCCGCCGTGACGACCGT
>JAJZJY010000202.1 GCA_021809885.1 Actinomycetes bacterium | reverse complement strand
GAGCGACCATAGCTGCCACAAAGAAGGTCCGGGTGCGCCGGCCCCCCCCGCCGGCGACGGCCGAGCGCCAAGACGCGGGCGACGTCGGCACCTCGAAGCCGCCGCCCTCCACGCCGGCGACGGCGCACCCGGACCGAGATCCGGTCCCCCCCCGAGGCGCGGCCGGCCGCTACGCCACTCGGTTCCGGCGGTGAGCGAGTTCGCCTTCGGGGACGTGGCGCCCCCCGAGGTAGATCGGGATCTCGTGAGCCCTGACGAGGTGTTCCCTCCCGGCCCGGACCCCACACTCATCGACGAGTCCAACGCTCCCGATGCCTCCGAGGCTCAGTTACGGGCGCTGCTGAGCGGCCTGGGCGGTCTCGTGTCGTTCTCGATGGGCAATCGGGAGATCCCGAACCATTGGCGCTTTACTCCCGAGGAGCTCGACGATCTGACGCCCCCCATCACGCGCATGGTCAATGCATCCCCGCGCCTGAAGGCCATTGTGGCCCGCAGCGATCTCATCGCCCTGGGGCTAGTCCTCACCCGCTACACACTCAGAAACGCCGACGAGCAAAGGAAGTGGAAACGTGAGCACGACGACCAACCACTACAACCCACCCCCGGCGTCCCTGGCGCTTCTGGCGGCCCTGCAGCGTCAGCTGGGGGCGCCGACGTCGGCCGGGATGCCGCCGGCGGTGGAGGCGATGGCGAGCTTTATTGGGCCGGCGCTCGATGAGATCGTCCCGTTCCTCCTGGATGGGAAGTCCGACGACGAGTTCTACGTCATGGTCGGCCAGCTCCTCGGATGGATCGGGCGATCTCTCCCCCCAGAGGTCGTCTACACCGTCGTCGCCGGTCACGGGGCCCTCTACCAGCGCTGCGACACGGCACAGGCCCGCACCGTCGCCGACGTCATGGGCATCATCCTCGAGCGCTGGCGCTGGGCGATCGACGACGCGTCAGGAGTTTCCGATGCCGACCCTCGAGCACCGGGACCGGATCTTCGTGACGGGGGAGACGGGCGAGGGCAAGAGCTTGCTGGTTCGGACGCTATTCTCCGCAGCCCGGCCGCCGAAGGTCGTAGTGGATCCGGTAGGGAGCGCCATGACGAGGGTGGCGGGCCCCACGTTTCGGGACCCGACCCGGCTGCCTGACGCAGCGGAGTGCCGGTTCGTGCCTCGAGACCCCACCGACCTCGACGCCTACGAGGAGCTCCACCGTCGCTTGTGGGTGCGCCTGCGAGCCGCCGTGGCCAAAGGCGACCCCCAGCGGTGGAGCCTGTGGGAGTGGGTCGACGAGGCGGGGCTCGTCTTGCCGGTGAGCAAGACGCCCGAGTCGGCGCGCACCATGGTTATCACCGGGCGCAAGTGGAACATCGGGGGGGCCTGGCTGCACACGAGGCCCCGTGAGGTCTCCAAAGCGGTGCTAGCGAACGCACAGCACACCGTGATCTTCGGCCTCGCCCTCGCCGAGGATCGCGACTACGTCTCAGACCAGTGCGCGATTCCCCGCGCCGAGCTCGACCGGGCGCTCTCCGAGCTCGGAGGCGGGGGAGCCTGCTTGTGGTGGGAACGCCGGGCTCGCGTGCTGCACCCGATGACGTTGGAAATCACGTGAGCGAGACCCTCGGGCGCAGCCTGCGTCGAGTGGTGGCCCGGCGCCGTGTCAGAGCAGGCGACGTGAGCGTCGCTCGAGTCGGCGCTGGCGTGATGCTCCGGCTCTTCGCCGAGGCCGGCGTCATGGACCGCCCCATCGCGCTCTCGCTCGCCCACGACCTCATCGCCGCTGCCACTGAGGGAGACGAGAGTGAGGCGCCCTGATGCACAGGTAAATACCGGGTCTGCATCGGGTATTTATCGGGTGTGCCCTCTTGATGGGCTCCGTGGGCTGGTGGCCCAATGGGCGGATACCTAGACCGGGAGTGTGTCCATGCACGAGTACCTGCGCATCGCTCTGATCGCCGTGGTGGCTGTCATCGCCGCCAAGTTGGTCTTCTCGGCGATCCCCCCGTTGAACAGCTTCGCCAGCCTGCTCTGACAATGGCGCTCCATCACGAGCTGGCGTTCTGGGCGGCGGTCGGCCTGGTGGCCGTCTTCAGCGTCCTGCTCTTCAAGATCGTGTTCGCCAAAGTCCCGTTCACTCCCCTGCAGCAGCTTGCTGCGGCTATTTGAGGAGGCATCTCGTGCCCATCGGCGCCGGCGTTGAAACGCTACGACTCCTGCCCAACGTCCCCTATGTGATTAGCCCGACCGGCTTCGCATCGGGGACCACAGAGAACGTCTCCGACCTCCAGCCCATCCCCGCCCCGAGCCCCGGTAGCACCACCCGCTACCAGCTGCCGAATGCCGACGTGATCGGGAAGCTGCATGTGACCCTGAGCGGCACCCTGACCGTGAGCTCCGCTGGCACCGGCCAGACCCAGCCGGTCCCTGGCGCCGAGTGGCCCTATGGTTTGCTGAGCTTGTTCACCCTCACGGCAAACGGCATCAGCCATGACCTGTGGACCTGTGGCGGAGCGGATCTGCATGCCAAGAACTTCGTGACCCAGCTGGGCCAAACCGCCAACACCGACGTCTTCCCGGGCTCGGTCGGCGGGGGTGGCTCAGCGATCGCCGCTGGCAGCTATCCGGTTTATCTGTCCTTCGACATCGACGTCGCCACCGACCCGACCTGGCTCGTCGCTGCGCTCTTCGCCCAGAGCGATCAGGCCCTCATCGGGGGGCAGCTTGGCATCGCGGATATCGGGGTCCCGGTGATCGCGCCAGGGGGCACGGCGTCGCTGTGGAGCTTCGCCGGCGAGTTTTTGATCCGAGAGACCGCGTACGAGATCCCGATCAACTCCAAGGGTGAGCTGATCCTGCCCGACGTCACACGGCTGCACATGTTCGTGAGCGAGACGGTGCCGTGGACCAATGTCGGCGAGGTGCGCACCCCGCTGCTTCGGACCTCGGGCCAGCTGATGCGCATCTTCCAGTCCGGCTACTACGGGCCCAACACCCCGCTCTCGGCGCTCCCGGGAACGCCGACCGACGCCCTCATCGACGAGTTCGCGCTGGCCTATGGCGTCCGAGCGGTGCCCTACCAGTGGGACCCCGCCAGCGGCCTCGCATCACAGAACGCCAAAGCGTACCGGGGGCCGGTCCCCTATAACCGGCTGGTGATGGACCAGATGCTCTATAACCCATCGAGAGACATGGTTTTGCTCCAGGGTGTGACCAACCTGCGGACCCAGAGCTACGTGGACAGCGCCGTCACGCCGACCGTCGGGTCTGCAACCATGACCGCTGTCGAGGAGATCCTGGTCTGATGACGATGCTGAGCGGTGTCGGCACCGCCGCCTCCCTCTATGGCGCCCCCTACGCTCCGGCTCCCGCCGCTGCCGGTGGAGGCGGCGGCGCGCAGGGCGCTCCGAGCCCGGCCGGGGAGGGTATGCGCACGACGCCCTCCGTCGCAGAGTCCGGGATCGTCGGTGATCCGACGCTGTGGCTCGTCGTGATCCTCGCCGCGGCGATCGGTCTCGTGTCATTCTCCCTGCGGGTCGGAAAGTGAAGAATATGTCGAAGATCTGGGCACACGTGGGTACTCTCCTCGCCTATGTCGGGGCCGTCGGCGGCGACGCGGGCGCTTGGCACCTACCAAGTGACGTCGCGCTCGCTATCAACGTGATCGCCGGCGTCCTGGCCGCAGCGCACCTGGCGGTCTCCTCGCCGGGGAAGGTGCTCGAGTGGGTCGGTCGCGGTGTGAGCGGGCTAGCCCACGAGGCGGCCCTGTCGTATCGCGCTGCACTCGATGCGAACAAGGCTCCCACGGACCAGTCTCGTGTCCCTGGGCAGAGCGCGGTGCCGGCGCCGTGAGGTGCACGCGGTCATCGTCGTGGGTGAGGCAGTAGCTGCGATGACCGGTAGCGTCACAACCCTCGTCGGGGGCGCCGTGAGTGCCCGGCGCGCCGAGCGCCGCCGGGATCGCGAGATCTCAGCGGCGAAGGCCGAGGCCCGCATCGAGGCCCTGGAGGCCCGCATCGAGGACATCGATCGGCGCCTCCGATGAGCACGCTAGCGAACCTCGTCCTCGTATTCTTGGGCATCGTCGTGGCAATCCAGCTCGCGAACGGCCACGCGGGCGCATGGCTGAAGGCGAAGCTCATGAACAAGCCCGCCGCGCCGGCGGTCAAGTCATGAGCGAGCCATCGGGGAGCTCCGCTGGTCTGCTGCTCGTCATCGCGGGGATCGCGCTCGTGACCCTTACCCTCGTGGGTGGCCTCGTCGAGCGCATCACGGGCAGTGGGAGCACGACAAGCACTACCGCGCCGGCTAAGGCATCGTCGAAGGCCTCGGTCAAGAAGGCGACGCCATGAGCGCACCGAGATTGCCAAGTCGACCCAGCGCAAGGCTGAGGCGAGACATATCACATGGCGAGCGGGCAGCCACTAGCACCTTCGAGGGCCACGGGTCGTTTCTCGGCGTCGTGATCGCCGCGTTCTCTCTCGTGCTTCTCTACATAGCGCTCAGTCGCTTGAGCGCCGTCTCTGCTCTCGTCCGAGACGTGACCTCGTGGCTAGCGAAGTTTCTGTCCCCCAACTATCCGCTCTTCTCTTAGGAGCACCATGCCATCGCACAACTGGCTAGGCATCGTCGGCACCATGTTGGCGCTGATCGCTCTGTACCTGATCCTGCAGAACGCTGGAGGCGCCGCCCAGGTGATTGGCACCATCGGTGCCGGGACCATGGCGATCTTCGGGACCCTCCAGGGCAGGAACGTCACCGCCT
Organism: Actinomycetes bacterium; assembly: GCA_021809885.1. Classification (GTDB taxonomy): domain Bacteria; phylum Actinomycetota; class Acidimicrobiia; order Acidimicrobiales; family Palsa-688; genus JAKAQB01. The sequence continues at coordinate 2,699 of JAJZJY010000202.1, read as the reverse complement.
ACAACGAGACTGTGTCATGAGCCAGAGCGCGCCGAGGCCCCCCGCCATGGCGATAACCGCGGCTGCGCCCGCCCAGGCCGCCGCCCGTGTCGCCGCACAAATCGCCGCAACTGCGGGCGCGCAGTACTGCATGCTCCGGAAGGACCCCCTCCTAAAGCGCTTCACCGGCGATGTGCGCTCTCCGCTCATGGCCGGGGCGCTCCCCTCGTCCACCCAGACAGCGCTCGCCGACGACATCGGGGGCGCTACCGAGCTGGGCGTGCTGGCGGGCCCGAGACCCACGAGCGGGGCCTGATGGCGATCAAGCTCTCGCCCGAGGAGAAATGGCTGCTCGTGGGCGGCGCAGCGGTCGTCGTGGTGGCCATCATCGCGAAGGCCCACTTTTCCCCGAGCTCCTCGACGACGCCGGCGAGCGCCTCGGGATCGACTACAGCGCCGACCGCTGCGATCTCCACCGGCGACCTCGCTAGCTTCGAGAGCTCCATCACGGCGCAGAACGACGCCTTCATCACCCAGCTCCAGGCCCTGCTGTCGGGCACGAGCGCCTCCTCGACGGGGACCACCACCACCACCCGCGGGACGACAACGCCGACGAGCACTCCCCCGACGGTGACGACGGTCAGCGGGTGGGTCCCTAGCTTCACGGGCACAGCGCCCCTGATCCCAGTCACGAGCCAGCCCACGAGTCAGTCCCCTTCGGGCTCGGGCGGGGGCGCGTCGTCGTCGCCGCCGAGCTCCTCGGTGGACGTGTCGCCAGCATCGGTCGGCGCCATGGCCTTCGTGCCAGGTCCCGGGGGCAGCGAGCTCGCCGAGATCGGCCAGATATCGGGATCCGGCGGCCAGTACACCGGGGAGAACGTCAGGGGCGGCGCCCCCGTCTACGCATACATGAACGGCGCATGGGTCCAGGGCTTCGATGCAGCCCAGCTTCCCAAAGGCACCCCGCTTGCCACCCCGCTCTCGAACGTCGCCCAGATAGTCCGTGGCACCGTCACGGAGGCCCTATGAGCGTGTCGACCAGATCGAGCGCCGGCCAGATCGCCGCCGACATCCCGTCCAGCGAGATCAACCAGCTACAGGCGCTCGCGGCCCAGGGCTTGCTCAACGGCGTGCCCCCCTCCGTCCTCGCCGCGCAGGTCCAGGCCGAGTCAGGGGGCACCGGCGGATTCGTGAATGGCGCCGGTTACGGCGGATACTTCGGCCTCTCTGCCGGCACCCCTTACGGTGCTAGCGGTGCGGCCGTCACGAGCGCCGAGTTGACCGGAACATCGCCGAGCGCCTTCGACACCCAAGCCGAGACCGCCGCTGCTGAGGACGCCTCGCTCCTCGCCCGGTACGGCGGGAGCACCACGGAGATGGAGCGGGCGTACCAGGGCGGCGGCGGCGAGGGCACCGCAGTCTTCGCCTCTGACCACGTGCCCACGAGCGTGCCGGTCGCGACTCTCACGGGCCTGAATTGGAACCCAGGCGACGGATTCGGGATCCCGGGCACCATTGGCGGAGCCGTCGGGTCTGCCGCCGGCGCTGCAGTGAGCGGCCTCGGATCCGCGATCCTGCACGACCTCGGCCCGCTCATGTTGAAGGTCGTCTTCGTCGTCGCGGGCCTGGGGCTCGTCGTGCTCGGGATCTCGAGGATGTTCCCTGGCGTCACCCGTACCGTCACTAGCGCGTCGGGAGGCGGCGGCGCCGGCGCCCCGGACTTGTCAACCGTCGCCGCCCTCGCTGCGGCCTGAAACTGAAAGGAGCAACCATGCCCGGAACCTTCGGTGATGCCAACACACGGCGCCTCGAGGCGCTCATGGTCGCGTGCGAGGCCCCGCCCCCCGAGCCCGAAGAGGAGCCCGAGGCGCACAACGCCGCCGCCGTAGTGGCGCCCCCGGCGCACTTCACGGTGCCTGGGCCCGCGACGCCCGCCTGATGCCCATCGGGGGCCAGCGCCCAGCTGGCTCTTCGGTCGCCCCCGCGGCGACCGGTGGGAGCGCGCCCGCCCCGGCCGTGGTGACCGGCGGCGCGGCGCTCCCCCAGAGCTGGCAGGTGATCCAGCTCTCGGGCGCCGAGGTCGGCGGCATCGCGACGCTGCAGCTCGCCGCGGCGCCCATCGGCATGGCGCTTCGCATCGACCGCATATCAATCTCGACCAACTCAGCCCAGCAGACGAGCTGTGCGGTGTACATCGGCGCCCCCTCAGAAGGCGCCCAGGTGGACGACTCGCCGACCGCGAACCTCGATTTCTCGGATTATCCGCCAGACGGCCTGCTCGTGCCCGGGGGCAAGCCGCTCGTGCTCGTATTCCAGTCGCTGTCTGCTGGGTCCACGGCCCGAGCCGTGGTCCAGTGGGCGCTTCTCACTGCCGCCAGCCTCCCCGCCGTCGCCGGAGCGATGCCATGACCTTTCGCGGTTTCACCCAGGTCCTCTCCCCCGAGGAGTTCGGACCACCCACCGGCCAGGTGGCCATCGGTGCCGAGGAGTCCCAGGGAACTGCCGGCGTCGCATCTGAAGCCGACCACGTCCACGCGGTGCCCGCAGCCGCCGCCGGCGCCGGCGCCTCGACGAGCCTGCCGGGCGACGCGGAGTCCGACGGCGTCGCGACCACCCCGGCGAGATCCGACCATGTGCACGCTCGCGAGCAGGCCTCGGACATCGCCGCACTGCCAAACGGCGCACCGGTGCTCGGCACCCTCTACCAGAACACCCTCGGC
>JAJZJY010000201.1 GCA_021809885.1 Actinomycetes bacterium | reverse complement strand
CGTGCCTTACGGTGCCAACACCAACCTGGACAACGTCTACTACACCGGCCATGACTACGCCGCGGCGAAGGGCGTGTACTTCACGCTGACGTCCGACGCCAGTTCGTCGCCAGCGGACGGGCAACCTGTCAACGTGGACGCCTACCCGCTCAACAAGGCAGGCAACATCCACTGGGGCCACGACAACGGCTGCAGCATCCAGGGCACCTGGACCATCAATGGTGGTGTGGGGTCAGGCAACTACTTCTGCGCCTTCAGCCCCGAGGTGCCGATTGGTGACATCGGCTCGCTTGCCATCGAAGCCAACCAGTAACACCGCCTTGTCCGTGGGGCGCCGGCTTGCCGGCGCCCCACGCCACCCGAAAGGCAACGCATGACCGCAAGGAAGCAGGCTGAGCAGTGAGCACCGTTGGCGTGAGCGTGCCCGTCGCGGCGTCGCCTTCGCTGCGGATGCCGGTACTCGCCTCGGCACGGGTTTGGAGAGCGGTGCTCAGCGCCGCCCTGGTGGCGGCGGCGTGGGCGTTGCTCGCCCCGCCGGCCCTCGGAGGGCGGACCTCCTACGTGGTCACGACCGGCATCAGCATGCTCCCCCGTTACCACGCCGGCGACCTGGTGGTGCTGCGCAAGGAGCCGAGCTACCACGTCGGCGAGGTCGCCGGCTACCACAACGGCCAGCTGCACGTGGTCGTCATGCACCGCATCATCGCCATCCGCGACGGCCACTACTACTTCAAGGGCGACAACAACAACTTCGTCGACAGCTTCCAGCCGGCCAAGGCCGGCATCGTCGGCGCCGAGTGGGTCCACCTCCCCGGCGCCGGCTCCTACCTGCTCCGCCTGCGCAACCCGGCCGTGACCGGCATCGGCCTCGGCATCATCTGGTTGCTCTCGTTCTCCCCCCGCCGTACCCGCCGCCAGAGAAGGAGGCACCGCCTTGCCCGCTGACCACGCCGCTCCGTCCCGTTCCCGCCTCCGGGGACGCCTCGACATCGCCTTGGTGTGCGGCCTCGTCGCCCTCGGCGCCGGCGTGTTCGCCGGCTTCGCCTGGACCCGCCCGGCGCGCGTCGCCACCGTTGTTCACTACAGGCAATCGGGGTACCTCGCCTACGGCGGGACTCCCCGCACCGGATCCGTGTACGGGGCCGGAGGCCTGCAGACCGGCCAGCCCATCTACCTCACCGACGTGCGCAGCGTCCACTTGCGCTACGCCTACTCCTTCGGCGCCGGCCGGCCGACCGCGGTCGCCGGGACCGAACAGCTGCGGGTCAGCATGAGCAACGGCCAGGGCATCAGCCGCACATGGGCGTTGCAGCCGGTAACCGCCTTCTCCGGAGGCCACTTCGTCGCAACCGCCGTGCTCGACACCGCGACGATCCAGCATATGGCCGACCTCTTCGCGACCGTCCCCGGGGGCGGCGCGGGGGCCGACCTCCCCGTCACGGTCACGCCGGTAGTGCACGTGCACGGCGCCATCGGCCCGGTGGCGGTCCGGACCGCGTTCGACCCACAGGTCGATTTCGCGTTCAGCAGCGGGACGTTGACGCCCATCGTTCCCTCCTCCAACGCGCCGGGGGTTCCGACGCCGCCGGCGAGCGGCCTCTCGGCGACCACCCACGGCTCGGTGACCCTGCCGGGGCTGCGGCCCGTCGTCATGATCTTCGGCCAGACGGTCGCCGCCGTCCGCTACGCCACGCTCGGCCTGCTGGCCCTCGCACTGCTCGTCGCTCTCATCGTGACCCGCCCGATCCGCTGGGCGGCCAGCTCCGACGAGCACGCCGGCATCTCCCTGCGCCACGGCGGGATGATGGTCGAGGTCGCCCAACGCCCCCGCGCTCGGTCCGGCTCGGTCGTCGTCGAGCTGGCCAGCTTCCCCGACCTGGCCAAGGTGGCCCGCCGGCTCGAGTGCCCGGTCCTGCACTGCGGCAACGACGGCCATCTCTACACCGCCGTGGACAACGGGACGCTCTACGAGTACCGCCCGGCCAGCGCGGCTACGGCGAAGCACCTGGCGCAGACCATCGTGCTCGAGGCGGCCGCCGGCGCGGATGCCAGCGGCGCAGCGACCAACGGCGCCGCCGTCACGCTCCGGTAGGCGCCAGGCGGTGCCGGTCGCCCCGAGCCGGGTGCCGGGGGTGCGCCCGCCCGCACCCGCCGCCGCCCAGGGTGTGATGGAATCGCGGGGTGTCCAGGCCCCGGTGTGCATAGCGGATGGCACGCGTCATGGTCACCGGCTCGTCCGGCGGCCTCGGGCTGCTCTCCGCCAGACACCTCACGGAAAAAGGCCACGATGTCACCCTCCACGCCCGCAGCCAGGCTCGGGCCGATGACGCGCGCCGGGCCCTGCCCCTCGCCGAGCACGTAGTAATCGGCGACCTCGCCACCATCGCCGGCGCCCGTGACGTCGCCGAACAGGCCAACGCCCACGGTTCCTACGACGCGGTGATCCACAACGCCGCCGTCGGTTCCAGGAGGGCCGCCCGGGCGGAGACCGCCGACGGCCTCGAGGAGCACTTCGTCGTCAACGTCCTCGCTGCCTACCTGTTGACGTGCCTCGTCGGGCGACCCGAACGGCTCGTCTACCTCTCGTCGGGCATGCACCTCGGCGCCTCCCACGATCTCGCCGACCCGCAGTGGCTGTCTCGGCGCTGGGACGGTGGGGCCGCCTACTCCGAGTCGAAGCTGTTGGACGTCGTGCTGGCGTTCGCCGTCGCCCGGCTCTGGCCCGACGTGTGCTCCAACGCCGTCGAGCCCGGCTGGGTGCCGACGAGGATGGGTGGCGCCGGCGCCCCCGACGACCTCGAGCTCGGTGCCGACACCCAGGCGTGGCTGGCCGCAGGCGACGAGCCGGAGGCGCTCGTCAGCGCCCGGTACTTCTTCCACCGCAGCCAGCGCAACGCCGATCCGGCATGTCGGGACGAGGCCCTGCAGGACCGGTTGCTGGCCTACTGCCGGGAGCTCACCGGCGTAGCGCTCCTGTCGTACTGACCGAGGCTCGTCATCCGGCTGCCGCGCAGGTCCAACCGTTGCGCCTGCGATGGCCGCCGCCTAGGGTCCACGACAGGAATCGGGGAACCGAGGATCGGGGAACCACCTGAGGGGGCCGGGGGCACCGGGGCCATGACGACAAGCTCACCGATCGATCCCAACGGCGAGGCAGGCGCGGCGCTGCGCTCGGCGGCCACGGACTACGGCATGGCCGTCCTCTCCAAGGCGCGGATGCTCGACAACGACGTCCCCGTCCTCCTGGCAGACAAGACCGACGAGATCGCCGACCGCCTCATCGTCGCGAGCATCGCCGTGTCCCGCCTGTCCGAGGTCGGCGCCGACCGCGCGATGCTGGTCCAGCAGATCCTCGGTCAGCAGGGTGCCGTCGACTACGAGGGCGAGACGATCGTCTGACATGACCGATAATGCCGCCCCCCCGATCGACGCCGGCGCCTGGGCCGTCATCGGGGCCAGCGCCGAGGGGTCCGCCCACCCTCCCGACCGCCGTGTCAACCAGGACGCATGGCGTGCCGAGGTGGGCCAGGGTGGCGACCTCGTCGTCGCCGTGGCCGACGGCCACGGCGACCGTCGCCACTTCCGCAGCGAACGGGGCAGCCGGATCGCCGTCGACGTGGCGTGCCGTCACGGGCTGCGCTGGGCCGCCGCCGGCGGCCCCGACCGCGAGGACCTCGAGGAGTCGGTCCGCGACGGTCTCCTCGGCCCACTGTGGCAGGACTGGGTCCAGGCCGCCAACGACGACGTGGCGGACGACCCGTTCACCGATCGGGAGCAGCGCTGCCGCGCCCCCACCGACGGCCCCCTCATCGCCTACGGCACCACCCTGCTGATGGGCGTCGCCGTCGCCGGCGGGGTGGTCCTCGCCCAGATCGGCGACGGGGACGTGGTGGCCGTCGCCCCCGACGGGAGGGCGAGCACCCCGGTGCCCGACGACCCCCTCCTCGACGGCCGGCGCACGACGAGCATGTGCCAGCCCAACGCCCTCGACTCGTTTCGCATCGGAGCCGTCGACGCTCCGGCGGTGCTGCTCGTGCTGTTCGCCACCGACGGTTACGGCAACGCCCAGGTCGAGCGGGCGTGGGAGTCCGCCGTCGGGATGGACTTCGCCCGCTACGTGGCCGATCACGGGGTGGCCTGGGTCGGCGGGCACCTGCCCGGCTGGGTCTCGGCCTGCGCCTCACTCGAGGGAAGCGGCGACGACACCACCGTCGCCGTTCTCGCCCGCCCGGCCGCCGCCGGCCAGGCCGGCCCCTGTTCGACGGTGTCGGTCACCGAGCCCGCCGACGCGCCGGCGGGCATTGAGGCATCCCCACCCGCATCGGCAGGACCGTTGGCGGCAACACCGCCGGAGCCGTCGGCCGAGGGTGGGCGGGTGAGGGGGAGGACTTTCTCCGCCGTAGCGGCCGTCCTCGCGCTCGTCACTGTCGGTGCCGTCCTCGCCCTCACCCTCGGAGGCAGCACCAAGCCGCCCTCCCGCGGCAACGGCGCCGTCCATCAGATGCACCGGAAGAGGCACGGCTGAATGCCCGCCGGCCCTAGCCTCGCCGGCCATTCGCTCCGCATGGTCCGCGGCGGGTCCACCGTCGTCGTGGCCGACCTGATCGGCCAGGGCGGCCAGGGCGTCGTGCACGTCTGCCACCTGGGCAGCCACCGCCTGGCCCTCAAGTGGCTCTTCCCCGGGCCGTGGGCCGAGCGGCAACGCAAGAGCCTGGGCGAGATGGCCGCCAGCGGCCGCCCGCACCCCGCTTTCGTCTGGCCGATCGATCTGGTCGACTCACCGGAGGTGGCCGGGTTCGGCTACGTGATGAGCCTGCTGGAGCCCCGGTTCGGGTCGTTCGTCAGCCTCCTCAACGGTCAGGAACCCGCCACGTTCGGGACGATGATCGACATCGCACGCCAACTCGTCGACGCTTTCGCCGCCCTCCACGCCTCCGGGCTCTGCTACCGGGACATCAACTTCGGGAACCTGCGCGTCGACCCGGCCACCGCGGACATCGCCATAATCGACGTCGACAATGTCGGCCTCGACGGCGGTGATGCCTTCGTGAAAGGCACGCTGCGCTTCATGGCGCCCGAGGTCGTGCGCAACGAGACACTGCCTTCGACCGCGACCGACCTCTATTCGCTGGCGGTATTCCTCTTCTACCTGTTCGTGCGGGGGCACCCGCTCGAGGGCGGCCGGGCGGAGGAAACCTACAACTGGCAGCACTAGCACTCGCGGTCGGAGACGAACCTTGCCCAGCGCCATTTCGGCTTCCAACCGCTGTTCGCCTTCGATCCCGGCGATCGCTCGAATGCTCCCCTCCCCGGCGACCCGATGCTCGTGTGGTGGCCGGTGTACCCAGAATTCTTCCGGGACCTCTTCGTCCGGTCGTTCACGACAGGCCTGGCCGACGGCACCCTGACCGGCCGGGTGACCGAGGGGACCTGGCGGCGCGCCCTCAACCGGCTGGCGGACGCCGCCAACGTTTGCGGCAGTTGCGGGGCGGCGACGTTTTGGGACCAGGATGCCCCGACACGTGCCTGCTGGAACTGCGGGCGGGCAGGAACACCGCCGGCGCTGCTCTCGATCGGCGGCCACCATGTCGTGCTGGCCGAGGGCAACCCCGTCACCAGCCACCATCTCCTCCACGACCGCGACTACCGCACCGCCGTGGCGCGCGTCGAGACGCTCGACGGCTCCCAAGGCACCCTGCTACTGCGCAACCTGACGCCGGCGACCTGGTCGGTCACGCCGGCAGGGGAGGAGACCAAGACCGTCCGGCCCAACCAGCGGCTGCGCATCCGGCCGATGGACATCGACTTCGGCGGCCAGAAGGGGACCATCGGCGCCGGCGGCCGGTGAACAGTTCGGCGGGAGACGGGCGGATGAAGGGGGCAAGGTGTCGGGGCGTCGAGCGGCGTCGGGATGGCTCGGTGCACAGCGGGACGGATTGTTGCCCCCGGTGCGCCCAGCTCCATCCAATGCACCGAGGTTGGCGGGCTCCCACCGAGGTTGGCGGGCTCCCACCGAGGTCGAGCGGCTCCTCACGGAAGTGGCGGATACCTCGGTCCCGGTCCCCCCGGTGGCCCGCATCAGGTGCTGCTGGCAGCGCCGGGCGCCGGGCGAATCAGCCCTGGGGCACGGTGCCGAGCGGCAGGAATCCAGCGCCGCCTTCCCAGTTCACCGACACGACCTGGCCGGTGTAGGGGGCCTGCACGATGTGGCCGCCGCCAACGTACATGGCCACGTGGTAGATGGTCGATGGCTCCGTGAGCTTGCTCGCCCAGAACACCAGGTCGCCGGCGAGGAGGTTCGCCACCGGCGGGTGTGGGCCAGTGCCGTACTGGTCGGCGGCGACACGGGGGATGGCGACGCCGGCGCCTGAGTACCAGGCGCTCATCGTCAGGCCCGAGCAGTCGAACGCTCCGGGTCCTGCTCCACCCCACTTGTAGGGTTTGCCCAGTTGTGCCATGGCCCAGTCGACGGCGCGATCGCCGGCGGTGAGATCGGTGTGCACGAAGCCGAGGATGGGGGGTGACTGCCCGACGGCGTCGCCGAAGGGGTGGACGTCGCCGTCGTGGGTGACCAGCCAATACCCGGCGCCATCGGCGGTCGGCACGAGCTCCTGCAGGGGTTGCCCCAGCAGCGACGCGCTGACGCCACCAAGCCGGCGGGCGTCGCCGGACGCGAACACCTGACCGCCGGAGGTCAGCAGCCACAGGCCGTCGCCGCCGGCGGTGGGCGCGGCATCCACGACGGTCCGGAACCGGTATCCGGGCGGCGCGCCCGGCAGGTTTGCGGCGTCACCGTAGGCGGCGACCGTCCCGTCGGCGCGGACGATCCAATACCCCCGGTCGTCCGGCGTCGGGACAAGGCTGACGGCCGGCGCCGTCGACGCCGGCACGGTTCCTGCCGCCGGTAGGACCATGGCGTCCCCGAAGGCGAGGACCCCACCGGCAGTCGTGAAGACCCAGTAGCCCCGCCCGTCGCTCGTCGCCGTCATGCCGGCGGCGGTCATCCAGCCAGCGCCCGTGCTCGCCGGCGAACCGCGGAAGAGCGCTCCGCCGAAGTTGAACACGTGGCCCCCGGCGCTCAGCAGCCAGTACCCCGGCCCGGCCGGATCGACGGTGATGGCTACGACGCGGTCGTTGGGTCCGAGCTTGCCTGACGCGAGTTGTCCTTGGCTGGGTGCGCCCATGTCCCACACCGCCCCTGCCGGCGTGGCCTCGTAGTAGGGAGTCGGGTTCAGCCAAGGAGTGGCTGCCGCGCCGGCGGGGCTTGCGGTGGCGGCGACCGTTCCGACCCTGAGCGGTTGCACCCTCACGGCAGGGATGCGGGCAGCGGCCGGCCGCACCGCTGCGCCGGCCGGCGCCGCCGTCGAGGCCAGCGCGACGAACAGCGTCAGTAGCAGACCGGTCAGCCACCGCACCAACAGCTGGCAGCCGGCCCGGGGTGAGCTGCG
>JAJZJY010000200.1 GCA_021809885.1 Actinomycetes bacterium | reverse complement strand
CGGCGACGTGCTCGCCATCCGTGCCCGAGGGGGCAACGCCAGCCCGAGGCGCAAGCTCGCCTCCTTCATCGACGAGTGCGTCGCCGCCATCCCGGTCGAGGCACGGCCGCTCTATGAGCTGTGGATTCGGATCGACTCGGCCGGCTTCTCGAGGAAGGTGGCGGAGACCTGCGTGAAGCACAAGGCGACCTTCACCATCACCGCCGAGCAGAACGCTCCAGTCCGGGGGGCGATCGCAGCGCTCGCAATGGACCCCGAGACCGCCTGGGCCCCGGCAAAGGATGTGGACGGCGAGCTCTCCGGCTCGGAGGTCGCCGAGACCACCTACCGCTTCTCGGGTCGCGACCTGCGCCTTGTCGTCCGCCGCCAGGAGAAGCGAGCAGGCGAGCAGCTCAGCTTCGACGACCTCGGCGGGTGGCGGTTCTTCGCCTGCATCACGAACGCGCCAACGAGCATCTCGGCGGCACAGATCGACCATCACCACCGCCTTCGCGGCGGCGCCGCCGAGGAGGCGATCCGTCAGCTGAAGTCCGACTTCGCCATGAACCACGCTCCGGTGCAGAACTTCTTCGGCAACTGGGTCTGGTGGCTCGCGTCCTCGCTCGCCTACAACGTGGCGCGCTGGCTCCGGGTGCTGGCGCTTCCCGAGGCCTTCGCCACCTGCAGGGGCAAGCGCCTGCGCACGAGCTTTCTCAACGTGGCCGCCAAGGTGGTGCGCAGCGGGCGCAGGCTCCTCCTGCGGTTACCCGCCGCCTACCGCCACGCCGACGCGTTCATCGCCGCGCTGGCGCGCCTGCGGGAGCTGCCTCGCTTCGCCTGAGCGACCGCCCGCTCACCGATCCACTGACGACGACCGGGCGAAGCCATGCCCGACGGCCGTTGCGAATGCCAACGACGGTGCCATCAAGCCTCTCGGAGGCTCCAGCGCCCGCTCGCTCGGCACCCTTCGCGCCATCTGGAGCGCGCATCGGCCGCTTCCAAGCTCGGATCCGGGCGACTGACCTACCGGGCTGCAATATCTGGGTCTGACTATAGTCAGACGATCTTCTGTAGTCGATCGCCACCGACGACGACACTGTCGCAGCTACAGATGTATCGTGGTGATCCACATAGTTGCCGAGCCCTACCCGGTCTGTCGCTACCGGCGACCCGAGTGCAGCGAGTTCCTCCCACGGTCTGACCTCAGGGTCGCCGAGCACCGTCGCCCGGCTCATCGCGATCGCCACCGGCCCCAGCGCCTGCCCTCGCCGCCCTTCCGGTAAGCAGGCGTCCATGATGGCCAGCCATCCGCCGGTAGAAGGACCGCCCAGGACCGAGCGAGCGCCATGTCCCGACGGGGAATCACCGAGTAGGAGAGGGCGAAGAAGACAGCGTCAAAGCGTTCCTCGCCGGCGAGGCCGACTGCGTCACCCTCGCTCACATTCACGTTGGTCCAGCCCTTGCGCTCGACGAGCCGGCGGCCTCGGCGAGCATGCGCTGCGACCCTTCGGTGAGTTGGAGTCTGCGGTCATGGACCGCGCCTGGGCGTGTGCGGCCGTTGTCGGTGCGCGATGTCCTCGACGAGCTGCGGGGCGAGCGGACCTTGGCCTACACCACGGTGATGACGGTCATAGACAACCTTCATCGCAAGGGATGGCTCACCCGTCACCAGGAGGGTCGGGCCTATCTCTACCGACCGGCGGCCTCCCCGGGAGTCCTACGCCGCCGGGCTGATGAGCCAGGCGTTCGCCCACGCCGGCGACCCTGGCGCCACGCTGGTCCACTTCGTCGAGGCCCTCTCCCCCGACGAGGCCGTCTCCCTACGCCGGGCTCTCGGCGAGCACCTCCGCCAAGCAGACCCCGGCGAGAACCCGCAGTGATCGTAGCGGCAGCTCTCCTCGCATGGGCAGCCCTCCTCGCGTTGGGCGCGCCGCGGCGCTCACCCGAGGCGCCTGGACGTCGCAGGCCCCCGCCACGGCGTCGTAGCGGGGGCCACCCTCACCGCGAGGACGGATGCCAAAGAACATTACGCGGCGCGAGAAGATGGCACGGGGGCTGCGCACCAAGTCCGGCCGAGCCGACGACCCGCGGCGCAAGGCGATTGTTGGGCGCCACTGGTTTTGGTCACCCGCTGGCCGATCGTTGAGCGGGCGTTCGCTCGGCGGCCGTTCACTCGGCTGTCGGATCAGTCGCCGGCTCCTCGTTGGACAACGACATGCCGGTCCAGAAGAATGACCGCGTGTCGTCACCCATCGCTCGGATGATCGAGACCTTCTACGAAGAGCTGTGGAACCGCTGGAACGACTCCGCCGTCGATACCGTGCTGGACACTGAGTTCGAGTTCCGCGGCTCGCTCGGGCAGCAGACCATTGGCCGAAACGAGTGGCGGATGTATCGAGATCAGATACGCGCGGGGTCTGCAGACTTCCGCAACGACGTTGTGACTCTCGTCTGCGACGATCAGCAGGCAGCCGCACGACTCCGCTACACCGGAACCCACACGGGCCCGCTACTTGGCCTGCCTGCCACCCATCGCCGTTTCGAGTATGCCGGTGCCGCCTTCTTCGTCGCAAGGGATCAACTGCTCTTGAGCGCTTGGGTGCTGGGCGACCTTGATGGGCTCCGTCGTCATCTTCAATGAGACGGATCCTCGGGGAGAGCTGCGCCTGGGAGGGGCCCCCGCCCGGAGGCGGATCGGCTACCGGCCAACCAAGTGCTTCTGACCACGTGGGCGGCGCTATCTCTGGACCGTGACCAAGTCTCCCATGCGCAGGGATCCTTCGGTGATGACCTGGCGTACACGCCGAGGAGGGAGTCGGACGCATTCTCGAGTTGCTTGCCGACACGCGCCGGCTGGGTTCTGGGATGCTCGCCATGCGCTCCACCAACGCCGCTGCGGCACCCCCGAGCACCTCGTCGAGGCTGAGGCAACGGTTTGCCAGCTCCGAGCCAGGCAACCCGAGGAGCCGGGCGACCCCGAGCGCACCCAGGTGGACTCCGATACCGTCCTGGGAACCCCGATGACCGGTGCGTAGCGGACGGTCACACACCCCAGCGACGAACGTCGAGAACGATCGGGCCACCTCACCCATGCGGACCTCCATGGGATCGCCCCAGGTCACGAAGAGCACGGCACCGGCCGTGGCCGCCTGGCGGCGTGACACCGCCTCTGATCCACGCTCGGTGTAACTGGTGAGCGCCTCCACGCAACCCGCCAGCCTGGCGCTCCGAGCGAAACGGCCCATGCGCCACGCTCCTCCGGCATCGCCGCACCAGCTGAGCGGTAAGGCGTCTTGCACGTGCCGAGTCTCGCAGCATTCAGCGCGGCCGGTGCCACCAGTGACGAAGCAGGCCCTCGGCGGGCTGCCGGTGGTTGCCCCACTGCCACGAGCACAGTCAAATCGGTAGGTTCCCGACATTGTCGACCTGGAAGGTGACCGAACGCACGACGCGGTCGATCGACGCGTCCCGCTCTGCTGGGGGTAGGTCGCGCAGCGAGCCGCCGGTCACCAAGGTGGCGATGCCGTGAACCGACGACCAGGCGACGTACTCAGCGCGCAGGCGCGCCTCGGGAGTGATCGCCCCGGTGGTGACCAGCTGGTCGAGCACGTCGACCAGGATCTGGAACAGCCCCCGGTTCCCGCCTTCTCGCCGAGGCTGGGCCTCCACGGGGATGGCGAAGGCCGTGTGGAACCATCCCGGCTCATTGATGGCGAACTCGACATAGGCGCGTCCCGCCACGTGGAGCCGTCGCCATGCCCCGTCGGACCCCGGGAGCGGCTCAGCCTCGTCCAGCCGGCGCTCGATCAGGTCACCCATGTGGTCCAAACACCGCCGGGCCACCGCCCGCAGGAGGTCATCGCGATCCGCGAAGTGCCGGTACGCGGCTCCTGCTGAGACCCCGGCTTTGCGAGTGGCGGCACGCAGCACCACCGCCTCGGGCCCGCCACTTCGAGCCGCCGAGACCGCAGAGTCGACAAGGGCGTGCCGTAGGTGACCGTGGTGATAGGACCGCTCGGTTCCACCACTCCGCAGGTTTGACATCCGCGCAGGCTCCTCCTACAATGTAGACACCGTTTACATCATAGCAAAGGAGCCGCTGTGCCTGCGTTGCCTTGGACGAGCCGAGAGAAGGTCGATCCGGAACGCTCGTATGTGGTCATGTCCTCCAAGCTCCCGTTGCGAAGGGCGCGCTCGATCGTGGGATTCCTCCGCGACACCCTCGTCGTCCGCCGCCAGCTGGCGTCAGCCGAGGGGCTCGTGGGCTACGCCCTCGACGCGGACCTGCGCCGCCGTACCTTCTGGACCTTCTCGGTGTGGACCGACAACGAGCACCTCCAAGCCTTCGCGGCCAGCGACCCGCACCGCCAGATCATCGCCAGGCTCAGGCCCCTGATGGGACAGACCCGCTTCTCCACCTCCGCCCTGGTCGGCTCCGCGATCCCGGCCACATGGCCGCAGCGCAAAGCGCCTGTCGCCTGAACCGACGCCTCACGAGCCCGGGGCTGCCCTCCCACCCAGCGACTGCTTCCACCTTTACGCCGAGGGGAACCACCATGAGCATGAGTGACCGGTCCGTGTCACTCAACGGCTGGAACATCCGCCACAACCACAACGCCCAGGTCTGATGGGTACCGCGGGGAGCCGACGGCGACGCCTACGTCAAGATCCTCAGTGAGGCCGACGGCTACACCGTCGCGCTCATTCGCGCCGACACCGGTTACACGACCGCTCCCCATGAGCACGCGCACGCCGAGTTCTTCCTTCTACCTCCTCGATGGAGCCATCCGAAACGAGGGGCAGACCTCACGAGCGGCGACGCCTACGCCGCCGCTGTGGGGTCGGGCCACACCGATCTTCGAAGTCCAGGCTCCATCGACGTACATCTCGATCTTCCGGCTCTGGACAGGCCCCGAAAGACGGCCAATGTTGCCTGACGCGGGCACTTCCCCCTCCCCCTCCCGCTGCCCAGCTACCTCCCCGACTGGGCCCCAAGACCGCCTGCTGACAGATCGGCTGCGGGACGATGCTGCCCGCACGGGACGCGTGTACGGCGCCTCCGCCTGCCATACCCTTGCCCTGTGGCGTACTACTTGGTCACCGTGGCCCACGGTCCCACCTGGCGATCCGACCGTCCTCGCCGAGCACAAGATGGCTTCGACGAGCACGCAACGTTCATGGACGCACTCGTCAGCAAGGGCACGATCCTGCTGGGGGGACCGGTCGGCGACGACGTCGACAGCGGAGACGCACTTCTGGTCATAAGCGCCGACGACGAGGCCGCCGTACACGCCGCCCTGGCGGGCGACCCGTGGCTGGACACCGTCCTGGCGATTACCAGGGTGCAGCTTTGGACGTTGTGGCTGCGATCGAGGGCCGTTTGAACCCGAACGAACAAGTGCGGATCATCCCGGGGAGGAACCGCCCGGGCACCGCGGCGGCGCTCGCCGCGTGCGCCGTGGGCCTGATGTACGCGGGCGTCAGCGCGTACTGGGCTTTGGGCGGTACCTGGCTCCTCTCGACGGTCGGGGCATCGCTCGCACGACCAGGCGGCCAGGGTCCGGTTGTCGTCGTCGGGGTGTGGGCGGCGGTCGTGCTGAAACTGCTCGCCGCCCTGGTGCCTCTCGTCGTGGTCCGCGCCGTCTTCGAGGGAAGCTGGGCTCGGCGCGCAGTGGTCCTGGCGTGGGTTGAGACTGCCGTCCTCGTCGTCTACGGCTTCGCGTGGAGCGCCACCGAGATCCTGGTTGAGATCTTCAGCAGCCCTCCCGCCTCTGAGCGGCGGGCCTACGCCTGGCACGCGTACCTGTGGGACCCGTGGTTCCTCCTCTGGGGCCTCCTCGCCGCTGCTGCACTTCTTCGCCGTCGCAGCGGCGCTCGCGCAGGGAGCCACCGGCCTATAGAACCGGCTGAGATGTGAACGCCCGGTCCGGCGAAACCTCCGAAAGACCCCCGGACCGGCGCCACGACCGCTACAGTCTCCCAGCATCCGCTCCGACCCTGCTGACGGACAGTGGCCCCGTTGCCAGAAGAGCTGTACGGGTCGGGAAGTCCCTCGTCCAACTGGTGCCCGAGACGTGCGCCTCTCTGGTGCCGGTGGTGCTCCGTCAGAGATGCCGTTGCCGGCCTCAGCAACCGTCGCCGTTCGCGCAACCGACATCAGTTGCGTATGCTCCGCGGCCCGGAACGAGTCGCTCAGGATGGGGGCAAGCTTTCCTGGTGGTCGTTGAGCACGCTATGCAGCTGGTCGGAGGTGGCTTGGATTGCTCGGTCATGGCGTTGCACATGGCGAGTGGCGAGACATACCATTCGTGCTGGTAGGCGGGGCAACGTGAGCACCGCGAGGTCCTCGGGCAACGGTGGGCGGCCGAGGCGGGGTACGAGCGCCAATCCCAGTCCGGCACGTACGAAGTCCAGGTGCAGCGTGAAGTCGGATAGCTGGGCGGTGATCTGCGGGGCACGTCCGGCCTCGGCGAACATGGAGACGAGCCAGGAGTGACAGAGGGTTCCGCGCCCGGTAGAAACCCAGTCGTGCGCGCCAAGCGCTTCGAGAGGATGCGATCCGAGGTGTGTGGGGAGGGCGTCTTTTCGGGCGATCACGTCTGCCACGTCACGGCCGACGCGGCGCGTCGTGATCGAAGGGTGAGCAGGCGGCTCCTGGCCCTCCCAGTGGTGGACGACTGCTAGGTCCACTCGGCCGGATGCCACAGCGCGGTAGGCATCGTCGGGATCGAGTTCGATCAGCTCGAAGGCGAGCCGCGGATGCCGGGCGCGCAGGTGCGCCAGGGCCGAGGGGACTCCGGCGCGGATCGCGGTGGTGAACGCCGCGACGCGGACCTTCCCGCTGATCGTCCCCGAAGCGGTGGGCAGGTTGTGCAGGACTTCCTCCAGTTGATCGAGCAAGGGGGTGGCACGTTCGAGTAGGTCATGCGCTATCGGGGTGAGCGTGACTCGGCGACCGCTTCGAACGGTTACCGGTGCCTCCAGCCGGCGGCCGAGACGTTTGAGCTGCTGGCTGACTGCGGATGGGCTTAGCCCCAGCACGGCCCCGGCTTCGGTGACCGTGCCGAGGTCACGGACCGCAGCCAGAACCCGCAGAGGCGACAGGTCATCCACCATGATGAAGCACTCCTTCATAAAACTATGTTGGAACATGCGATGGACGAAAAGGATACAGGCGCGCGAAGGTCTTCTCATGGCTGCGGGGGAGCGGTGATCTCAGCAACGATGGCACTGGGTGTCGCTGGGGCGGCTCTGATGATGGTGCTCACGCCCGGTCCCAACATGGTCTACCTGGCGTCGCGTTCCATCTCACAAGGGCGAAGCGCTGGACTGATCTCACTCGCCGGTGTCGCTGTCGGCTTCCTCTGTTACCTGGCGGCGGCCGCCGCCGGACTGTCAAGACTGTTCGCCGCCGTCCCCGACGCTTACCTCACGGTCAAACTCGCCGGCGCCGACTACCTAGCGTGGCTCGCCTGGCAGATGGCCC
>JAJZJY010000199.1 GCA_021809885.1 Actinomycetes bacterium | reverse complement strand
TGAGCGAGATCCTCTTCGGCGGTCGGGATGCAATCGAGCGGACGCCGGCGACCGTGAGCCTCATCAACTGCAACTCCCCGCTGCGGTGGGACGGCCGCATGCTCGACGCCCTCTTCGAATATGCCCAAGCCAACCAGGCACTGGTGCTGACGCCATTCCTGCTCATGGGGGCGATGTCGCCGGTGTCGATTCCCGCCACCCTCGCCCAGCAACTGGCGGAGGCGCTCGCCGGCATCGCCCTCACCCAGCTGCTCCGGCCAGGCTGCCCGGTGATCTTTGGCTCCTTCCTCTCCAACATCGACATGCAGTCGGGCTCGCCATGCTTCGGCACCCCCGAATCCGCCATCGGCCTCCTCTGCACCGGCCAACTCGCCCGCCACTACGGGCTGCCGTTCCGCAGCGGAGGGGCGTTCACCTCGAGCCAGACGGTGGACGCCCAGGCCGGCTACGAGGCGCTCATGACGATGCTGCCGACCTTCCTCGCCGGCACCAACTACGTGATGCACGCCGCTGGCTGGCTCGAGGGCGGTCTCGTCAGCTGCTACGAGAAGTTCGTCCTCGACATCGAGCTCCTGCGCATGATGCAGGAGGAGTTCCAGCCCCTCGAGGTCGATGAGGAGTCACTGGCCTTCGGCGCCCACGAGGAGGTGGGGCACGGTGGCCACTTCCTCGGCGCCCAGCACACGATGGAGCGCTTCCGCACCTGCTTCTACCGCCCGCTGGTGTCGTCCTCGCAGAACTACGAGCGGTGGAATCGAGAAGGAGGAAAGGACGCCGCTGTGCGTGCCGGCGAGATCTGCCAGAAGACCCTGGACGCGTACGAGGCCCCACCCCTCGACGAGTCGGTCCGTCAACAGCTGCAGGACTATGTCGTCCGCAGGCGCAAGGAGCTCGGCGACTGAGGCGTCGCGTCGTCGGCCGGGCATGCACAGCGCCATTGTGCCGAGCGCCTCGGCAACCCGCGGGCGGCGTGGCAGCATGGTCCGGTGCCCGCCGCCCTGACCCGCCGCACGGGCGGTGCCGTGGAACGGTCCACAGCGTCCGCCCCGGACCCTGTCCAGGCGCGCCGCAACCGCCGCTGGCTGCTGCTGTTCCTCATGACTCCGATCTGCCTCGGCGTGGCTGTGGCGTTCGCGTACGGGGTTGGCGGCCGAGCCGAACCACAGGTGCCGCCCATGTCGGTCCCGGCTGGCTACCGGGCGATCAGCGACGCCTACTACGGGTATGCCGTGCCCTCCGCCTACCAGTTGAACGGCAACTGGACCGACGCCAACGGCGACTGGTTCTACGGGTCGCCGCAGGCGTTCGTAGCGGAGACGATGCTGGTGACGAAGCGGTCCCCCACCCCGTCGACCCGACTCCCGCTGCAGCTGCAAGCCGACGGTCAGCTCCGGGGTCCGGTCCCCCTCCACGTCGTCGGCGGGCGCCGCATCACGGTCCCGTACGCCGCGTTCGCATACGAACTGCAGCTCAGCCGGCCCGGCGGCTGGCACGCCGTCGCCATCGACACCTGGCTACCCGACTCGTCGACGCAGATGTGGCTGCTGGTCCGGGCGTCGCCGCCGGTGACTCAGGCGGTGGTGTCCAGCCTCCAGGGAAGCTGACATGCCGTCACGAGCCCGGCCCGAGGGCGGCGAGGGGACGGGTCGCGACCAGCAGATCGGGCCAGGTGTACGGCTCCATGCGGACCACGGCACCGGTGTGGGGCGCGTCGATCATCTGGCCGGCGCCAACCACGATGCCGACGTGGCCGATGGACGCGAGGGACGGCCCGAAGAACACGAGGTCACCCGGCTGCAGCGCCGACAGGGGGACCGCATCCCCCATGGTCGCCTCGTACTGGAGTTGGGCGTTGTGAGGGAGGTGCAGGCCCACCTCGGCGAAGGCCGCCATCACCAGCCCGGAGCAGTCCCACCCGGAGGGGCTCGCACCTCCCCACACGTAGGGCACGCCCAGCTGGGACCGGGCGAATGCGAGCACGGCAGCCAAGGGCCCGCTCGCCACGGCCAGCGTCGCCGCCTAACCGTAGCCCTTCGCCAGGGCGAGCACTTGCTGCACGTACGCCCAGGAGTGGTTGTACGACCAGATGGCCCGGCCCAGGTCACTTGCCGCTCCATCGGCGGCAAGCAAGCGGGCGGTGGAGGCGACGGCATCCGCTGGGTCCCACACGTCAGCGATGCCGTCCCCGTCGCCGTCGGTGGCGAAGCCTGCCGCATCCGACGTCGTGGGCGGCCCGGGGAGGATGACGGCATGCGGGGCAAGCCCCGCGCGCCAGGTGCCGGGCAGGAACTGCCCCGGTCCCTGCGCTCCGACTGGGTTCTCACTGCCCACCGGATTGCAGCCGGGCAGCAAAGCCCGGCCGAAGTCGCACTCCACCCGGTAGATGCCGAGCAGGACGGACCAGGGCACGTCGAAGCGGGCGCCTGCCGTCACCGCGTCACGCATGTACGCGACGGGAACCCCAGGTACGGCAACCGGCGACAAGCCCGGCGCCCCGTCCCCTGCCGCCGCTTCCAACGCCCCGATGAGCAGGCCGCCTACGGCGAACGGTGCTCCCAGGCACGCCACGAGCATCACGACGAGCATCTTACTGAGCGTCATAGCCTATCATCCTACTTCATAGCATCTGATTGATCGATGCCAAGAGAGCGAGCGGGCGGTACGCTTCCCGTCGCTCGTCCACCATGGAGGTCGCGTGCCCACCCGCTTGGCGGAATACCGGATGGTCGGCCCCGCCGGCCCCTTCGGCAACGGCTCCCGCGCCTGGCTGGCCGAACCGCCGCTCGGAACGACCTCCGATTCGCCGGTCGTCATCGTGGAGCTTGACGCCGTCGGCGACGACACGTGGCCGGCGACCCAGGCACTCCTCCACGAGCTCGCCTCGGTCAGCTCCGCCCACGTCCCTCGGTTGCTCGAGTCAGGGCGCGGGGAGGGCAACGAGCCCGCCACCTGGATCAGTCGGGATCGCCCCGCCGCTCGAAGCCTGGCCACCGCCGTCGGCGACAGGCGGGCTGCGCTGCGCGTGCTGGCCGGCGCGGCACGGGGAGCCCACGACCTCCACGAAGCGGGTTGGGCGCACGGCGACATCCGCTTGGCAACCGTGCTCGTCGATGCCGGAGAAGGACTGCTGGACCTGCCGACCCGGCTGGCGTCGACCGTTCCGCCCGCCGTCATACAGGTTGTCGATCCCTCGGACCTCGACGGCGTCGACTCCGACCGCCTCTGGGGCGCCGGTCCGACCCGGGCATCCGACATCTACGCACTGGGAGCGGCCATCCACCGGGCTCTCACGGGCGCGCCGCTCCATCCCGACCTGGCCGCCGACCAGCCGGTGACGGCCGTGCAGCGCGTCCTCGTCGAGGTGCCCCGGATCACGCCCACCTTCGGAGGCCCCGTCGCCCAACTGGTGCGGGACTGCCTGGACCCCGACCCGGCCCGGCGGCCGCCTTCGGCCGCCCATCTGGCCGACCAGCTCGATGACCTGGCGGTGGCGTGAGCGAGCGGGTCGAGGTCCTGATCGGCCCGGGAACCGTGATTCGATGGGGCCGTGCCGCCGTATGGGCGGGACCCACGGCATCCCCCGCTCTCCTCACGTTCCTCCACCACTCGCTGCGCAACGTCGGATCCTCCGCCCAGGGTGGCCGGCAGGTCGTCGACCACATCGCCAGGATCCTGTCCGCCCGCGACCCCGAGCCCGGAGTGCCCTTCGCTGCCGTCGGACCCGCCGGCGACGAGTGGGCCGCCATCCTCCACGGCCCGGTTCAACTCTGGGACGGCGCCCGATGGGTCGCACCCTCACCCCGGCCCGGCTGGCTGCCGGCGTCGCTCACACCCCAGCCGGCGCTCTGCGTCGGACCGGCGGGTTCGACTGCTCCCCACGTCCTGCCCAACTCCCCCTATGACCTTGCCGCTGGGATGGTTCCCGGCGGCGGCTTCATCCTCGTCCCGGAGTACGCCGGCGTGCCACGAGCCACTCTCGATCGGCGGGATCCGGGAGGGATGCCGGTGGCGCCGGGCGGTGCCAGTGGCCACCAGGACCCTTCTGGCTCCCCTTGGGAACCAAGCCCGGCCCCCTTGGCGGCGCCGGCGCCCGTCGCCTCGCCGACCTCGGTAGCAGCAACCATGCCGGCGCCGCTCCCCGTCGCTGCCCCGCTCGGGCTCCCGGCAGATCCGGCACCCCCGGCTCCCAGTGAGCCGACGCCCGACCTGCCGACACCCGGCCTGCCGACACCCGGCCTGCCGACGCCGGCGGCTCCCGTACATTCCGCTGTACCGGTCGCGCCCTCCCGGCCACCGCTGCCGCCCGTCGGCGACGCCGGCGGAGCCGAGGGCGCCGGCCGGCCACTGGTCCCCGGTGTCCGGTGCCCTAGCGGCCACTTCAACCATCCCCGCGCCCGGCGGTGCGCGCGTTGTCGGGCCGAGCTGGGCGGGGCGCCGCTCACCGACGGCCCCCGCCCGCCGCTCGGAGTCCTGATCGCCGATGACGGGACGGTGTACCGCGTCGACGGCGACCTGGTCATCGGAGCGGTGCCGGCGGTCGACCCGGCAGTTGTCGCCGGCCAGGCCACTGCGTTGCGACTCGCTGGGGCCAGCCGTTCCGTCGCCCCGACCCACGCCCAACTGCGGGTCTCCGACTGGGCGGTCCTCGTCACCGACCGAGGCTCGGCCGCCGGGACGCACATCGTCCGCCCAGACCAGTCGGGCTGGGACCGGCTCCCCCCGTTCCGGCCCGAACCCCTGCTGCCCGGCTCGCACCTGGCCTTCGGTCAGCGGGTGGTCACCTTCGTGTCGCCGTGGCCGGCGGACGTCGCTCCGGACTGAAAGGTCATGGGCCGTCAGCCGCCGCCCGGTACTTCGGGCAGAGGTCGTCGACGGCAGCCGTGAGCAGGGTGCCGAGCTCCTCCGGCGCCAACCCGCTCGACTGCAACTGACCCGCCACTGCGGTGAACGACGCTCCCGACGAGAACTCGGCGCAGGCAGCCTCACCCAGCCGGACGAGGGACTCGTCGGAACGCTGCTGGTTCACCGATGGATAGGCGGCGTGCACCGCTAGCAAGAAGGCCTGGCTAGCGGCGGGCGGTGGACCGGAGGGCCCGCTACAGGCGCCGGCGAGCGCCGCCGCGATCGTGAGCCCGCAGACCAGGCGCGCGGTGGTGGCATGGCGCGGTGCAGTCCCGGCAGGTGCCGACGCGCCGGACTTCGCCGAGTCACCGGGACGCGCCGACCCTCCGGCTGTCCCCGACCTGGGTATCGGACCCGCCCGTGTGCTGCGTTCGGCCTTCATCGCCCCCGCTCGGATCGACACGGCGATCATATGGACCGGCCCCTCGTCCCAGTTGTCGGGGTACCGCCCTGCAGACCGGGTCCGTGCGGTCGGGCAACGGAGCCGCCCGCACGGCCATTTCGCGCGCAGGCGGGCAAATCGCGCGCAGCGGCGACGGTATGCCGTCGTCGGTGCGCGCGGTTCCATCGCCTGCGCGCGGTATCGTCATCCGCGCCTCAGGATACCGTCGGTAACAACCCATTTGCACCTGTGGGCCATACGGAAACGGTCAACACCGCCTCCGATGCTGGCAACACCGCCCCGGCCATGGACTGCACCGAACTACACCGGCGCCCGCCGGGCTACACCAAGGCTACACCGATCTACACCGCTCCGCCGCCCAGCCAGGCGTCGATCATCTGGCGGGCAATGCTGGTGGGCGGGGGCAGCTCTGGCAGGCTGTCGGGTCTCCACCACGCCGCCTCGGCGATCTCGTCCCCGTCGACGGCGATCTCGCCGCCGGCCCAGTCGGCCACGAAGCCGACCATGAGCGAGTGCGGGAACGGCCACGGTTGGCTGCCGAAGTACGTCACCCGGCGGAGGCGCACGCCGACCTCCTCGCCGACCTCCCGGTGTACCGCCTGCTCCAGGGTCTCGCCCGGCTCGACGAAGCCGGCGAGGGTGGAGAACATCCTCCCGCGGAAGCGGGCGTTGCGGGCCAGGAGGATCTCACCCTCCCGGCGGACCGCCACGATGACGGCCGGTGCGAGGCGCGGGTAGGCAACCAGACCGCAGGCGGCGCAGCGCGTCGCCCGCTCGGTGGGAACAGCGATGGTCGGGCGGCCGCAGCGCCCGCAGTAGCGCGAGGTCCTGTGCCACTCCACGAGCTGCACCGCCCGGCCGGCGACCGCCCACTCCTCGGCGCCCAGCTCGACGCTGAGGGCGAGCAGCGGGATCCAGCGGGTACCCGGAGGGGCCGGCGCCTCGACCGATACGCCCTGCGCCCAACAGGGCTGCGCATCGGCTACGCCCAGGAAGATCGGCTCGGTGTCGGAGGCCGTTGCCAGCTGCGGATGTGGCTGCGGGAGCCGAGCGGCCGTTGCGTCGCCCTCGCCGTCGACGACGAGCAGCTCGGCCCGCCGGACGGTGTACCAGCGGCAGGGCGCGGGCGCAGTGGCATCATCTTCTGGCGGGATGGTCAGCGGAACGAACGGCACCCAACCTGCGTACCACGCCCCACGGCCGGCCACGCGCCCGCCGCGACCACAGCGGCGCGCGGCATGCTGAACACGATGTCATCCCCCTCCACGCTCTATGAACGCGTCGGCGGCGAGCCGTACTTCGAGGCGCTCACCCGGCGCTTCTACGCCGCCGTGCGGACGGACCCGGTGCTCGCCCCGTTGTACCCAGCCGACGAGGGGGCCTTCGAGCAGGCCCGCCGCAACCTCGAGGGTTTCCTCGTGCAGTTCTGGGGTGGGCCGGCGACCTACACCGAGCAGCGCGGCCATCCCCGGCTGCGCATGCGCCACGCCCCCTTCTCCATCGGGGCGGCGGCGCGCGACGCCTGGGTGCGTCACATGCGCGAGGCCGTGGAGGTGTCCGGCGCCGGCGTCATGGAGCGGACCCAGCTGCTCGCCTACTTCGATGGGGCCGCGAACCAGATGATCAACACGGCCGAGGAGTGAGCGGCCCCGGGGGGTTGGCGACCGTCGACGCGGGGTCCGGGCCGCTGGTGGTGCTGCTGCACGGGCAGCCGGGCACCTCGGCGGACTGGACGGGCGTGGTCCCGCTCCTGGCGGAGCGGTTCCGGGTGCTGGCGCCGGACCGCCCCGGATACGGCCTCACCGGAGGCCGGGCGACCGACTTCGCCGGCAACGCCACCGCCGTCGCCGCGCTGCTCGAAACGGTCGGCGCCGGTCCGGCGGTCGTGGTCGGGCACAGCTGGGCGGGCGTGGCGGCGATCCACCTGGCGGCGTCGGCGCCGGACCGGGTCGCCGGCCTGGTGCTCGCCGCGTCCGTCGGCCCCGACCCCCCTTCCGCCCTCGACCGCGCCCTGGCGCTGCCACCCATCGGGGAGCTTGCCGCCGCCGTCGCCGTGGGCGGACCGGCACAGGTGCTCCTCGCCCCGGCGGTACGCCGGCGGCTGCCGCCTGCACGCCGGGCGGCCCTCGAGGCCCTCCTCGGCCGGCCCCTCTCCTCGCCGGGCC
>JAJZJY010000198.1 GCA_021809885.1 Actinomycetes bacterium | reverse complement strand
ATCCCGGCGGTGGGCGGCACGTCACCGGTCGGGGGCGCCTCGCCGGTCGGTGGTCCCAACGGAACCTCCCGGGCTGCGCCCAGCGCGCCGGCGCCGGCGGAGGGAGCGCAAGGGCAGCGCTCCGTCGGCGATCCCCCTCCACCTGCCGGCATGCCGCCGCCCGGCGCCGACGTAGGAGCGTCACGCCCGGAGCAGGACACCGGCGCCCACACCGTCGATGTGGCCAGCCCCAGCGGCTACGGCGCGCCGCGCCCTCCTGACGACGAGCACGAGGACGGTCCCGACGAGGAGGCGCTGGACAACTTCTTCCACGGCGACGAGTACGGCGACGACCGGCGGTTTGGCGGCAGGCTCCGCCGCCGGCGCTGATGGACCGGCGGCAGGCGTAGCGGGCGGCGGGCGATGCATCGTCGCCTCGGTAACACGAGTTGGTACCCGGACGCCCGTCGGTCTCCGGACGTCAATGGACACGAAGCGGATGCGTAGGTGCTGATGATCTTCGTCACGGTGGCGTTGCTGGTCGGCGGAGCGGTGCTCCTGGCACTTGGCCTGATCAACGACAGCCGGGCCTACATCTACGGCTCCATCGGCTGCGCCGCGCTGGCGGCCGTCGCCTTGGTCCTCTCCAGCCGGCTGCTCCGCCGCCGCTACGAGCGCGCTGTGGCGGCCACGGTCACGGTCGGCGGTCCCAGCAAGGCGAGCGGTACGCCGGCGGCGCGCTCGCCGGCGCCGTCGGGGGTGACGATCGTGGCGCCCGAGCCTGTCGCGCCTGAAGCGCAGGGCGAGCCGGCGACCAACGGCCAAGCCGACGACGGGAAGCTGCCGGCCGATTCGCTGCCGGCCGATTCGCTGCCGGCCGATTCGCTGCCGGCCGATTCGCTGCACGGCAGCCCAGCGGGTGGCGGGGCAGACGATGGCGGCGTCGAGCAAGCGACGGCAGGCAGGACCGAGGATCCGCCGGCGCCATTGGTGGTCCCACCCCCCCCGCCGGGCACTGGCGAGCCTGCGGGACAGCCCGTTGAGGCGGGGATCGAAGGGACGGCCAACGTCGGTGTCGACGGCGAGATCGACGATCTCCTCGAGCTCCAACTCGAGGAGGACCAGGCGGAGCTCGTCGACGATTGGGACGAGACTCCCGTCTTCCCGATCGCCGACTACGACGAGTTGCGGGTCCTCGAGATCGTCCCGCTCCTCGACGAGCTCGACCCCGACGAGCTCGTCGAGGTGCGCGACCACGAGGCGGCCCACCAGGCCCGCGGCATGATCCTCCGGCGCTGCGCCGCCCTGCTCGGCGAGCCGGCGCCACCGATGGCGAGGAGGTCCGATCCCGCTGGACCCCCCGTGACGCCGCCGGTGATGCCGCCGGTGACGCCGCCTGCTGCCCGCCCGGCTACGGCCCCGCCCAAGGCGGCGGCGAAGGCCGAAGCTCCCGCTCGGAAGGCGCCGGCAACACGAGCGGCCGGCTCCAACGGCAAGGCCGGCACGAAGGTCACAGCGGCCGGTGCGTCCAAGGTCACGATGCCCAGGGGGGCCAAGCGCGCCAGCGCGGCCGGCACCCCCGAACCTGCCCCTGCCGCCAAGCCTGCCCCTGCCGCCAAGCCTGCACCTGCCGCTGCCCCGGCCAAGCGTGCGCCCAAGAAGGCGGCGCCGGCTGGCAAGGTCGCCAAACCCGCCGCCAAGAAGGCGCCCGCTGCCAAGAAGGCGCCCGCGGTGAAGGCGCCCGCCGCCAAGCAGGTCCCCGCCGCCAAGCAGGCGGCGAAGAAGTCGACCACCAGGAAGCCGGCAGCAGTGGCCGAGAAGGCTCCGCCAGCCCGGAAGGCTCCGCCAGACGGGTGACGGCCGGCCCCGGCGCGACCGGGTCTCAGCCGGTCGGGACCCCCCGGAGGTGTATCCACACGGCGGCGCCGTCGGGCAGCTCGGCCCGGTCGAAATGGTCGTCGGCGGGGGCGTCACCACCCTCGGCTGCTTCTCCCGACGACACCTCGAGGGTGACCTCGACGGCGAGGGTCTGCTCGGCGATCCAGGACTTCCAGGAGCGGAGGGCGGATACGACGGCCTCGGGGCCGCGCACGGCAAGGAGGATCCGGTCGGTGACCGCCAGGCCGGAGTCCCGGCGCTTCTCCTGCACCCGCCTGACGACGTCTCGCGCCGTGCCCTCAGCCTCGAGGGCGGCGTCGGTGCCGGTGTCGAGGACGATCAGGCCTTCGAGGCCCGGGAGGGCGCGGGTCGTCGCCTCCGAGACCGGCACGAGGCGCAGGTCGAATTCGCCGGCCTCCAACGCGATCCCGCCGACCAGCGCCCGCTGGCCACCGTCGACGAGCTTCCAGTCGCCGGCCCGTGCCGCGGCGGCAACGGTCTGGGTGGCCGGGCCGAGCCGTGGGGCGGCCACCTTGAACACGACCGTCAGCGACCTCGACGCGTACGCGTCGACGTCGTCGGTGAGAGCGACCTCCTTGACGTTGACCTCGTCTTTGATCAGGTCGACGAACGGCGCCAGGCGGGCGGAGTCAGGGGCGGCGACCACCAACCGGCGGAGGGGCAGGCGCGCCCGCCGGCCGGCCGCCTTGCGAACCGAGTGGGAGGCGGAGCAGACGTCGCGCACCTGGTCCATGTGGGCGACGAGCGCTGCGTCGGCGGGAAGCTCGGCCGGCGCCGGCCAGTCGGTGAGGTGCACCGAACGGCCGCCGGTGAGGCCCTGCCAGATCGACTCCGTCAGCATCGGGAGGAGGGGGGCGGCCACCCGGCACAGGACTTCCAGCACGGTCCCGAGCGTGTCGAAGGCGGCGGCTGTGTCCTCGGCCGCTCCTGCCGCTCCCGAGGTGCCCCAGAAGCGGTCCCGGCTACGGCGGATGTACCAGTTGGTGAGGGCGTCGAGGAACGACTCGACCTGGGCGCACGCGCCCGACAGGTCATAGGCGTCGAGCGCCGATGTGACGCCCTCGACGAGCGCTGCCGACTTGGCGAGCGCGTAGCGGTCGAGTACAGCCGGGCTGTCCGTGCGGCCGAGGTCGGCCCGCCGGCCGTCGGCGTTGGCGTAGAGGCTGAAGAAGTACCAGGCGCTCCACAGCGGCAGCAGGGCGGAGCGGACCGCCTCGGTGATGCCGCGCTCGTCGACAGCCGCGTCACCGCCGCGCAGGATCGGTGAGGCCATGAAGTACCAGCGCATCGCGTCGGCCCCGTGCTCGGCGAACATCGCATCGGGGTCCGGGTAGTTGCGGAACCGCTTGGACAGCTTGGTGCCGTCGTCGCCGAGCAGGATGCCGTGGGCGAGGCACGTGCTGAATGCGGGACGGTCGAAAAGGGCGGTGGCGAGCACGTGCAGGGTGTAGAACCAGCCACGTGTCTGACCGATGTACTCGACGATGAAATCGCCGGGGAAGTGGGTGTCGAACCATTCCCTGTTCTCGAAGGGGTAGTGCACCTGGGCGAAGGGCATGGACCCGGATTCGAACCAGCAGTCGAGCACGTCGCTCACTCGGCGCATGGTGGAGCGGCCTGTCGGGTCGTCAGGATTGGGTCGCGACAATTCGTCGATCGAGGGCCGGTGGAGGTCGGTCGGGCGGACGCCAAAATCCCGCTCGATCTCGTCGAGGCTGCCGTAGACGTCGACGCGCGGGTAGCGCGGGTCGTCGCTCTTCCAGACGGGGATGGGCGAGCCCCAGAAGCGGTTGCGGGAGATGGACCAGTCCCGGGCGCCCGCCAGCCATTTGCCGAAGGCTCCGTCCTTCACGTGGGAAGGGACCCACCGGATCTTGTCGTTGTTGGCGAGGAGCCTGTCCTTCATGGCGGTGACGGCCACGAACCACGAACTGATGGCCCGGTACACGAGCGGCGTGTCGCTGCGCCAGCAGTGCGGGTAGCTGTGGACGTAGCTGTCGGAGCGCACCAGGTTGCCTGCGGCGCGCAAGGCCCGGATGACCGGCTGGTTGGCCTCGAACACCTGAAGGCCGGCGAAGTCCGGCACCTCAGGGGTGAAGCGGGCCCGGTCGTCGACGGGGCAGACGACCGGGATGCCGGCGGCGGCGCAGGCGATCTGGTCCTCCTCACCGAAGCCCGGCGCCATCTGCACGATGCCCGTGCCCTCGTCGGTGCTGACGAAATCCCCGCCGAGGACCGCGAAGGCGTTGGGGGTGCCGGCGAAGTAGGGAAAGAGCGGGCGGAATCGCCGGCCCACCAAAGCGTTGCCCTTGACCGTCGTGACGCGCACGGCTCCCTCGAGTTGCGGCTCGTAGGCGGTCAACCGGGCCTCGCCGATCACCACCCGGCGAGCACCGACGTCGACGACGGCGTAGTCGACGTCGGGGCCGACCGCCAGCGCCAGGTTGGAGGGCAGGGTCCACGGCGTGGTCGTCCAGGCCCAGACGTCGAGCTCCCCGCGCAGGGCCTCCTCCGGCGCGCCGGGGTCGGCCTCGACGCTGAACGCGACCGTAACCGCCGGGTCCTGGCGGTCCCGGTAGGCGTTGTCCTGGCGGGTCTCGAAGTTGGACAGCGGTGTCTCGCACTCCCAGCAGTAGGGGAGCACCCGGTAGCCCTCGTAGAGCAGGCCCTTGTCGTACAGCTGGCGGAGCGCCCACATGACACTCTCCATGTAGGAGAGGTCCATGGTCTTGTAGTCGTCGTCGAAGTCCACCCACCGCGCCTGGCGGGTCACGTACCGGCGCCACTCGTGGGTGTAGCGCAGCACCGACGCCCGGCAGAAGTCGTTGAACCGCTCGACGCCGAAGTCGGTGATCGGCCCGCGGCCCGACACGCCGAGCTCCTTTTCGGCCTCGGTCTCGGCCGGCAGGCCGTGGCAGTCCCAGCCGAAGCGGCGCTCCACCTTCTGGCCCCGCATCGTCCGGTACCGGGGGACCACGTCCTTCACGAACCCGGTCAACAGGTGCCCGTAGTGCGGCAACCCGTTGGCGAACGGCGGGCCGTCGTAGAACACGTACTCCCGGGCGCCCTGCCGGGCGGCGACCGACGCCGGGAAGGTGCCGTCGTCATCCCACGACGCGATGATCCGCTCCTCGATCTCGGGGAACCGGGGTGAGGAGGCGACGTCGGGGTAGGGAGATCGGCCGTCCGGCATGACCACCAGCCTACGGTCAGGCGCCCACCCACCCCGGCGGATTGACGGGAACACCGGCGCGACCCGCGGTGTTGGCTGGCGCGCATCGCGGGAACCGGCGTGCTATCTTCCGGCCCCCGCTCCCGTCAGAGACAGGTCAGCGAACATGCCCAGAGCCCACAAAGCAACGACGGCTGCGACCAAGCAGGCTCCGATCGAGGCCCCGGCGTCGCAGAGCGGCGCCAAGGCGCAGACCAAGGCCCAGCCCAAGGCGCCGAGCAGGCGCAGCGGGAGCAAGAGCGCCAAGTCGCCGTTCCTGGAAACCCAGAGCGCCGCTCTGCTGGAGGAGCGCACCCATTACCTGAGGCAGGCCGAGGAGCTCAAGGCGGAGGCCGACAGCCTCGCCCTCGAGCACGAGCCCGGCGACGTCCAGTTCGACGAGGAGGGGGGTGAGGGCGGTACTTCCAACGTCGACCGGGAGCTCGACCTCGCCCTGTCCGCCCAGGCCCGGGCGGCGATCGAGGAGATCGACCGGGCCCTCGCCAAGATCCAAGCCGGGACCTACGGCGTCTGCGAGCGCTGCGGGCAGCCCATCGCCGAGGCCCGCCTGGAGGCCCTGCCTCACGCCGCGCTGTGCGTGGCGTGCAAGAGCGGCGGGCTCTCCTCCCGCCGCTGACCGGCAGCGCCCCTTGCGGACTGGTTGACTGACCCGGTGCACACCGAGGTCGGTCGACGCCAGCGCCGCCACCGGCGGACCGTTTCGGGCGGGGCGGTGACCGTCCTCACCGGGACGTCGGTCATCGTCGTCGACCAGCTGACCAAGAGTTGGGCGCTGCGACACACCGTGGCTCCCCACCATGTCGTGTGGACCCTCTGGCTCGAGTTGACGTTCAACCCTGGCGCTGCCTTCGAGCTTGGCCGCGGGGCGACCCCGGTCGTCGAGTCGGCCGTCGTCGTGCTGATCGCCCTGCTGGTGCTCGCCGCCCGGCGCAACGCCCGGCACGGCACCCGCGTCGAGGGCCTCGCCCTGGGCCTGCTCGTCGGCGGGGCCCTGTCCAACCTCGGCGACCGGCTGTTCCGCCACCTCCCCGGCCACCCCGGGGCGGTCATCGACTGGATCGACGCGGCGCAGGTCGGCCGCCGGGAGTACTGGCCCGTGTTCAACGTCGCCGATGCCTGCGTGGTCGTCGGGGCCATCCTCCTCGCCTGGCGGCTCTCCAAGCGCGGCCAGCGGCCGGCATGATGCTGCTCACCCCCGTGGCCGGCGCCCTCGACGGAGAGCGGGCCGACCGGGCGGTGGCGCTGCTGACGGGGCTCACGAGGGCGGAGGTCGCCGCCCTCGTCGACGCCGGCGGGGTCCGTCTCGACGGGCGGGTCGTCACGGCACGCGGCCGCAAGGTACGAGCAGGGCAGGTCCTCCAAGTCGACAGCCCCGAGCCGGTGAAGGCGGGGGCGCTCGCGCCCGACCCGTCGGTGCCGTTCGGGATCGTGTACGAGGACGGCGACGTGCTGGTGGTCGACAAGCCCGCCGGAGTGGTGGTGCACCCCGGTGCGGGCAACGCCTCGGGCACCTTGGTGCACGGGCTGCTGGCCCGCTACCCCGAGCTCGCCGGGCTGGACGGCGACGCCGACCGGCCCGGGATCGTGCACCGCCTCGACAAGGGAACGTCGGGCCTGCTCGTCGTCGCCCGTACGCCGGAGGCCCGCCGGGCGTTGGTGGCCGCCCTCGCCGGCCACGAGGTCGAGCGCCGCTACGCCGCGCTGGCCGCCCGCACGGTGGAGGCGGACGAGGGGATGATCGACGCGGCGGTGGGGCGTGGGGCCCGGGACCCGACCCGCTTCGCCGTGCAGCGCGACGGCCGCCCGGCGCGCACCCGCTACCGGGTCGAGGCGCGTTACACGTCGCCCGAGGCGGTCACCTTGCTGGAGTGCCACCTCGAGACCGGTAGGACCCACCAGATCCGGGTCCATCTCGCTGCCATCGGCCACCCGGTGGTCGGGGACCCCCGCTACGGCGCACGGCGTGTGCCCGCCGTCGCACGGCTGCTCCCCGACGACCGACCATGGCTCCACGCGCGAGGACTTTCCTTCCTCCATCCCCGCACAGGCCAGCGATTGCGATTCGAGTCGCCGCTGCCCGAGGAGCTCGCCGCCGTGCTCGACGCCCTCGGCCGCTAGCCTGCGCCGCGATGCACCTGCCACCCGACGACCGGTCCGGCTTCACCCCGCCGCGGCCCGGGCAGGTGCTGCGCCTGGTGATGCCGTCGTTCGTCGCCAGCGGCGCCCTCGCCGTGGCCGGGCTCGTGCTCGCCCTCGCCGGTCACAAGACGGTCGGCCTCGTGCTCATCGCCGTCGCCGCCGTCGGCGGCCTGGCCATGCGCGCCGTGCTCGTCTACAGGGCGCAGCTGCGCAACCGACCGCCGGATCTCTAGCCT
>JAJZJY010000197.1 GCA_021809885.1 Actinomycetes bacterium | reverse complement strand
CACCCGAGCGCTCCTCCCGCCAGGCGACGTCGCAGCCGGTCACGCCGTGGCGGGGGCCACCTGGTCGCTTGCCGCCATCCTCGCGGTGCCGATCGTGGTCGCAAGCGTGCGATCGCTCGCACGCAACCGCCGGATCATGAGCGCAGCCCCCTGGACGCCCACTTTCTCCACCGCCGTGTTCGCCCTCGGCGCGCTCGCCAGCGGCAAGATGTTGGGGGTCCCGGCCGTCAGCGGCGTCGGCCAGGCAACCGCCGGGGCCACCCTCGCCCTTTTGGGTGGTCACTGCCGCACTGCACGCATCACGGCTCCTGCCGGCTGCTCGTCGGGGAGGATCGGCTCCGAGGGCGGACCGAGACGAGCCGACCATGCGATCCGAGGGACTGGTCTCGGAGGCCCAGGCAGCCGCCGCCCCCGCCGGCTGACACGCGGCGAGGACCTGGCACTTCCCCGAGCTACGACAAGACGCTCGGCGCTCTGGCACCGCCCCTACCCCTCCGAGGCGAGCACCCGGCGCGCCCAGTGGTGCCAGGAAGCCGCGAGCTCAGGCACGCAGAGAAGCTCGGCGGCCCGATGGCGCTGGTCGTAGAAGATGTGGGCCACCTCGACCGCCCGGAACCCGTGCGCGGGGCGCTCGACGACCTGGATCTCGTCACCGGCTTGGAGCTCGCCTTCGGCGAGGATCCGCAAGTAGACGCCGTGGCGGCGAGCTTCGGCGAAGCGTGCGGGGAACCGGTCGTCTCCTATGTGGATGCCGAGCTTGTAGCAGGGGATGCGCGGTTGGGCCACATGAAGGACCACGCTTCCCACCTGCCAGCGCTCGCCGATGACCGCTTGGGCTAGCTCAAGGCCGCTCGTCGTCAGGTTCTCGCCCATGTTTCCCGGGCCGAGCTCGAGCCCGAGCTGGCCGTTCCACCACACGAGGTCCTCTGCGGCGTAGGCGTAGAGGGCCTTGTCGGGGCCGCCATGGGCCTTGCGGTCGGCTTGGGCGTCACCGACGAGGTTGACCCCCCGCGCCGTGACCAACCCGATGACGGGCGTCCTCCAGATCGCGGAGCGCACCGTCCGGCCGTGCCACACCGTCTCGGCCGGGCAGCCCACGTTGACCGACAGCACCCGGGCACGGCAAGCTTCGCCGACATCCTCGGCGATACCAGGAGCCTCACGACTCCGGCACGCGCTCGTCGGTGCCGCTTCGTACGGTGGGCCGGCCGACGTAGCCGGCCTTCCGGCGCCACCGACGGCGTTGGCCGTCACGTGCGCCCGTCTGCAGGCTGGTAGCTGCCGACCGGGGACCGCAGGCCCACCGCGAAGCGGTTCCAGCCGTTGATGGCCACCACTGCCAGGGTGAGCGCGACGATCTCCTCGTCGTCGAAGTGGCGCCGCACCTCGTCGTACAGCTCGTCCGGAACGTCAGAGCTCGAGAGCAAGGTGACCGCTTCGCACCAGGCGAGCGCGGCGCGCTCCCGCTCGGAATAGCACGGAGCCTCTCTCCAGGCGACGGCGAGATGCAGCCGCTGTGCGTCGACACCGATGGCAGTGGCGTCCTTGGTGTGCATGTCGACGCAATAGCCACAGCCGTTCAGCTGGGAGGCTCGGAGCTTCACCAGCTCGAGCAGCTCCGGCTCCAAGGTGCTGGTCCGCACCGTCTTCTCCAAGCCCGCCATGGCGTCGATCGCTGCGGGGAAGACGTGTCGGTAATCGATGCGCATCGTTCCTCCTTGCTGCCGACCCGAGCACCGCGCTGCCAGCCCGCACGGTCGCGCCCATGGCGATTGGCCGTGAGGGGAGCAACAACCATGCAAAGGCCACTGCGTCTCGACGCCGGACCCGTCTCTTCGTGTCCGTTCTTCCTATCACCACTAGAATATCTGGCCATGGGAACCTGCGGTGAGGACTCAACGCGCGGGGGGCCTGGGCACGACGGTTCGCCCCCGCCGCTGCTCCT
This sequence comes from Actinomycetes bacterium, assembly GCA_021809885.1. Lineage (GTDB taxonomy): Bacteria > Actinomycetota > Acidimicrobiia > Acidimicrobiales > Palsa-688 > JAKAQB01. The sequence goes on along the minus strand of JAJZJY010000197.1, from coordinate 5,555 downwards.
GACCGTGGGGCACGGCACCCTTGGATGCGAGGAGCTCGCCGAGCTGCTCGGCTCCGCGGGTGTCGAACTGGTCGTCGACATTCGCAGCGCACCGGGAAGCCGCCGCCACCCCCACTTCGGCCGGGAGCAGATGGAGCGGTGGCTGCCGGCGGCGGGGATCGACTACCGCTGGGAGAAGGACCTGGGCGGTCACCGGCGACCTGTGGTCGGGTCCACCAACGTCGGGCTCCGGCACCCGGGGTTCCGGGGCTACGCCGACTATATGGCAACCGCTTCGTTCACCGCGGGGCTGGCCCGCCTGCTCGACGATGCCGCGACGCGTCCGACGGCGGCGATGTGCGCGGAGACGCTGTGGTGGCGCAGCCATCGTCGCTTGGTGGCCGACGCTGCAGTCCTCCTCGAGGGCACCACCGTACGCCACCTCGGCCACGACGGCCGGCTGTCCCAGCACCGGGTGACCGAAGGAGCCCGGGTCCTGGAAGTCGAAGGGACGACCAGGCTGATCTACGACGCTGACGCGGCTGCGTGACACGGCGTGGCGTGAGATCGGGTCGGAGAGAAAGGGTATGCATGAAGCAAGCAGGGTTCTTCGGCATCGGTCACCTCGACCTGTCGGTCTCCGACGTTGAGGCGAGCGCTGCGTGGTACGAGAAGGTGCTCGGTCTGCGGCGCCTGCGGCGAGTGGACTTCCCCAAGCGCACCATGATCGTGCTGCGCCACGACGCCTCGGGTCTGGTGCTCGGGCTCAACCAACACGAAGGCTTTCCCGGAGAGCCCTTCGACGAACAGCGCGCCGGGCTCGACCACGTCGGCTTTGGCGTCGACCAGCGCCAGGACCTCGACGCCTGGGAGGCGCGCCTGGCGGCGCTCGGTGTCGAGCACTCGCCGGTGGCGGACACCGAGGCGGGCTCGGCGCTCGTCTTCAGGGATCCCGACCACATCCAGCTCGAGCTGTGGTGGTCCAAGCCCTCTGAAGCTGAGACCACGTCCGCGGCTCGCGCCCAAGCCGTCATCGAGCGCTCGAGCCCGCTCCGCGTCGACGAGACGGTGCAGCGCCTCGCCGACGCCGCGGCGGCAGCCGGTGCCACGGTCTTCGCCACCATCGACCACGCTGCAGGTGCACGGTCGGTCGGCCTCGACATGCCAGAGACCCAGCTGTTGCTTGTCGGCAACCCCGCCATCGGCACCCCGGCGATGCTCGCCGCCCCCGACCTCGCGCTCGAGCTCCCAACCAGGATCCTCGTCCGCCAGGCGTCCCCCGGCACCGCGGGCAGCACGGTCGTCTTCTCCGACCCGACCGTCGTCGCTCGCCGCTTCCGGCTCGCCCCCGAGCAAGCCGCCGGGCTGGCCGCGATCGCGGGGCTAGTCGACCGCGTGCTCAACGCAGCACCCGATGGCTAGAGACTCTAGAGAACGGTCATGCGGCGGCCAACGTGGTAGGTCCGGACGAGCGTCGGCCGAGAGCACCCGCGACAGCCGTGACCGCCACGCACTCAGCACAGCCGACCAGGCGGGCCGAGGATGGTGACGTTCAGCGCCCCAGGCCGCCCAGCCACACCCGAAACCGTATGCCGATCTGACGGTCGGGTCCGGGCTCCTCCCAGGTATTTCCACCCAACGGTAGACAGCGCGTAAGGTGGCGGCGAGCGGACGTAGGTGGTGCCGCACGGTTGAAAGGGGAGCGATGGCACGGGACGTCGAGCACACGACGGCAGTCCACGACGGGCTCCTCGCCGAAACCGGCCTGGTGCGTGCTGCCAGGTACATTCAGCCCGGCGAGCAGACGTCCGACGCCCGTGAGCTTCACCGCCGGGGCGGCCGGCGCGCCGAGGAGTTCTACAGGGAACGGTGGCGCCACGACAAGGTCGTGCGCTCGACCCACGGGGTGAACTGCACCGGGTCATGTTCGTGGCAGGTGTACGTCAAGGACGGCATCATCACGTGGGAGACCCAGGCGGTCGACTATCCGTCGGTCGGTCCGGACTCGCCCGAGTACGAGCCCCGTGGCTGCCCGCGGGGGGCGTCGTTCTCTTGGTACACCTACTCCCCGGCCCGGGTGCGCTACCCCTATATCCGAGGTGTGCTGCTCGAGCTGTTCCGGGCGGCCAAGGCCGCCAACGGCGGGGACCCTGTCGCCGCCTGGGAAGAGGTCACGGCCGACCCCGAGCGCGCCGCCGCCTACAAGTCGGCGCGGGGGCGGGGCGGCTTCGTCCGGGCGTCGTGGGCTGAGGTGCTCGAGCTCGTCGCGGCCGCCCACGTCCATACGGTCGCCGCCTACGGCCCGGACCGCACCGCGGGGTTCACGGTCATCCCGGCCATGTCGATGACCTCGTACGCCGCCGGGACCCGCTTCTACTCGCTCCTGGGCGGGACCATCCTGTCCTTCTACGACTGGTACGCGGACCTACCGCCCGCGTCACCGCAGGTGTTCGGCGACCAGACTGACGTGCCCGAGTCGGCCGACTGGTGGAACGCCTCCTACCTGATCGTCTGGGGAACGAACCTGCCGATCACCCGCACCCCCGATGCCCACTTCATGACCGAAGCCCGCTACCGGGGCCAGAAGGTGGTCGTCGTCTCCCCGGACTACTCGGACCACACGAAGTTCGCCGACGACTGGCTGGCCGCCAACCCAGGCACCGACGGGGCGCTGGCGATGGCGATGGGCCACGTCATGCTCTCCGAGTTCTACCGTGACCGCCAGGTGCCGCGCTTCGAGTCCTACGCCCGCACCTACACCGACCTGCCGTTCCTCGTCACCTTGCGCCAACGCGGCGAGGGGTACGTGCCCGACCACTTCCTGACCGCGTCAGACCTCGATAGCGACGGCGCGGCACAGAGCGCGAAGGAGGCGGAGTGGAAGACCGCCGTGCTCGACGAGGCGAGCGGCCTCCCCGTGGTCCCCAACGGGTCGATCGGCTTTCGCTGGGGCGAGGAGGGGAAGGGCCGCTGGAACCTCGACCTCGGGGAGATCCGTCCGGCGCTGAGCTGCTACGGCCGCCCTGGCTCTGAAATGCTCGCGATCGACCTGCCTCGCTTCGACGTCGGCGACCAGGGGGGCGGGGTGCTTCACCGTGGAGTGCCCGCAATCCGGGTCGGTAACCGACTCGTGACGACGGTGTTCGACCTGGTGATGGCGCACTACGGGGTCAGCCGGCCTGGTCTCCCGGGTGACTGGCCGGCCGGCTACGACGACGCCGAGGCTCCCTACACCCCGGCGTGGCAGGAGAAGATCACCTCCGTGCCCGCTTCGGCGTGCGCCCGGGTGGCACGGGAGTTCGCCCGCAACGCCGAGCTGTCCGGAGGCCGGTCGATGATCGCCATGGGGGCGGGCACCAACCACTGGTTCCACTCCGACCAGATCTACCGGACGTTCCTCTCGCTGCTCATGCTGGGCGGCTGCGAGGGGGTGAACGGCGGGGGGTGGGCGCACTACGTCGGCCAGGAAAAGGTGCGCCCCTTGACCGGCTGGTTCACCCTGGCCTTCGCCTACGACTGGGTTCGCCCGACGCGCCACATGCCCGGGACCCCCTACTGGTACCTGGCGACCGACCAGTGGCGCTACGAGGGCACCGGCGCCGACGCGCTGGCCTCGCCCCTCGGCGAGGGCCGCTTTGCCGGCAAGTCGGTGGCCGACCTCAATGCCTACGCGGTGCGCCAGGGCTGGATCGCCTCTCATCCGGCCTTCGACCGGAACCCGCTGGACCTGGCCGATGCTGCGGACGCCTCCGGGAAGAGCCTGGAAGAGTTCGTGGTCGACGAGCTGCGGGGGGGCCGACTGCACTTCGCGGCAACTGACCCCGACAACCCGGCGAACTTTCCCCGCGTCCTCACCGTGTGGCGCTCGAACCTGCTGGGCTCGTCGGGGAAGGGCCACGAGTACTTCCTGCGCCACCTGCTCGGCGCCGACAACGCCGTGGCGGCGGAAGAATGCCCACCCGACGCCCGCCCCACCGAGGTCACCTGGCGTGAGGAGGCCCCTGAGGGCAAGCTCGACCTGCTGGTCGACATCGACTTCCGGATGGTGTCGACCGGGATCTATGCCGACGTGGTCCTGCCGACCGCGACGTGGTACGAGAAGCACGACCTGTCCTCGACCGACATGCACCCCTTCGTGCACAGCTTCAACCCGGCTATCGCCCCTCCCTGGGAGGCGCGCAGCGACTTCGACATCTTCGCCGACCTCGCCAGCGAATTCTCGCGCCTGGCCGAAGGACGCCTCGGGGTCCGCCGAGACGTGATGGCGGTCCCTCTCGGCCACGACACCCCCGACGAGTGCGCCCAACCCGGCGGCCGCGCCCTTGACTGGGCGGCTGGCGAGTGCGAGCCCGTACCGGGGGTGACGATGCCGCGCCTGGTGGTGGTTGAGCGCGACTACCCGCACCTGGCCGAACGGTGGCGGGCGCTCGGCCCGCTCGTCGACAATGCGGGCGCGACGACCAAAGGGGTCACCCTGCCGGTCGGCACGGAAGTGCCCTGGCTGGCGAGCCGAAACGGCACCGTCCGTGGTGGTGTCGCCCACGGCCGACCCAGGATCGACCGCGACGACCTGTTCTGCGAGGCCATCCTGGCGCTGTCGGGAACGACGAACGGCCGCCTGGCCGTCGCCGGGTTCGAAGCGCTCGAGGAACGGACCGGGGTGGCGCTCGCCGACCTGGCTCACGAGCGCGCCGGGGACCGCATCACCTTCGCCGACACGGTCACCCAGCCCCGCGCCGTGATCGCCTCGCCGGAGTGGTCGGGGGCGGAGTCCGAGCGCCGGCGCTACTCCCCCTTCACCGTCAACGTCGACCGGCTGAAGCCCTGGCACACCCTGACCGGCCGCCAGCACTTCTTCTTGGACCACGACTGGATGGCCGAGCTCGGCGAGTGCCTCCCCACCTATCGCCCGCCGCTCGGCATCGCCGAGACCTTCGGCGACCAGCGCCGCGGGGACGCGGACCGGCCACAGCTCGTGGCCCGCTACCTCACCCCGCACTCGAAGTGGTCGATCCATTCCGAGTACCAGGACAACCTCCACATGCTGAACCTCTTCCGGGGCGGCCCGGTGATCTGGGTGAACCACCTCGACGCGGCTCGCATCGGGGTGGCCGACAACGACTGGATCGAGGCCTACAACAGAAACGGCGTCACCGTTGCCCGCGCCGCGGTGACCCACCGGGTACCGCCGGGCACCGTCCTCATGTACCACGCCATCGACCGCCATCTCCAGATGCCGGTGTCGGAGACCTCGGGCCTGCACGGCGGGACCGACAACTCCCTCACCCGGGTGGTGATGAAACCGTCGCACATGATCGGCGGCTACGCCCAGCTGTCCGCCGGGTTCAACTACTACGGGCCGACCGGCTCCCAGCGCGACGAGATTGCCGTCATCCGCCGCCGCCGGCAGGAGGTCGAGTTCTGATGGGGCCCGGTTCGCTCCGGCTCGGTGCAGCGGCGGAGGTCACCCGATGAGGATCATGGCCCAGGTGTGCATGGTGATGAACCTCGACAAGTGCATCGGCTGCCACACCTGCTCGGTCACCTGCAAGCAGACCTGGACCAACCGGCCGGGC
>JAJZJY010000196.1 GCA_021809885.1 Actinomycetes bacterium | reverse complement strand
AGGCCGGACAGGTCATCGTCGTCGAAGGCACCCTCGACGCCATGGCCATCGCCGTCGCCGCCATCCGCAGCGGCCGGTCTGACCGGTTCTGCCCGGTCACCCAGTCCGGCCGGGAGCTGTCTGACACCCAGGTCCGCAGAATCATCAGCCTTCATCCATCCCGGCCGGTGCTCTCCTTCGACGGGGACGACGCAGGCCGGGACTCTGCCGCGAGATATACGCTGGCATTCACTCAGTTCGGGAAAACGCCACTTATCGCCGTCCTTCCTCACGACCAGGACCCAGCCTCCTGGTTGGCCGCCAACGGCCCCCAGGGCCTTACGGTCTGGGAGGGCGTCGATGGGCTCGCCGCTGTACACGCTCACCGGAGCTCAGTCTCGGCAGGCGCTCCCACCGTCGCTCCACGGGCACCCCATCCGCTTGCACGGTCGCGCACGACGCCCTCCCGCCCCGCTGGGACGACTGATGCCCCCGACGACCAAATCCACCAAGAGGTATCCCTGTGAGTGCCCCAGCAATGGAAGGCAGCGACCTGTTGGGTCTTCGACTTCGACTGCCGGCGAGTCGAGCAGATGCGGCGACCGAGGTCTGCGGGGGGCGTGTCGTTGACGACCGAAGGGGTTCCGTCCCGGCGCCCGTCGCCTCGGTCCCAGTCGGCGAGAAGCTCGCCCTCAGCGTGGAGGAGGCTGGCGCATTGCTCGGAATATCGCGGGATCTGGCCTACGATTTGGTGGCCCGACGGGAGCTGCCGTCGGTGAGGCTCGGACGCCGGATCGTCGTGCCTCGCCGAGCGTTGGAGGAAGCCTTGCTACGGCTCATCGAGGAGGGCTGAAGGTCGGCAAGAGCCAGGCCGAGGGCGTCGGCCGCCTCTCGGTCGGCGGCATCGAGGAAGTGCGCGTAGGTGCGCAGGGTAATTCCTGGGTTGGCGTGGCCTTTTCTGGGGTGGCGGGTGCGCGCCACTGGTGCTGAACTGGGGTTTCGTGTGACGCGCAGGTGTGCGCCACGACGGGATGCTCCGGGTCGGTGAGTCCAGGGCCGTCAGTGAGGGTGGCGGTTGACGCGGCTGAGCAGTTCCCGGTTGATCTGGCGGGCCGCTTCGAGTTCCTCGGTTCGTCGGGTGAGCTCTTCTTGGGCGGCGACGAGCGCGGCTTCGAGTTGTTGAAGGCGGGGATCGTCGACGGCGATAGTTGCGTCTTTTGGCAGGTCGTTGAGGACTTCTTGGCCGAGTAGCTGCCCGAGCCTGCGGCGCAGGCCGGCGAGCTCTGTGCTGAGGCGATGGTTGGTGGCGTTGGCGTTGGCGAGGTCGGCTCGTAGTGAGGCGAGGCTGACCCTGGCTGTGGTGGCCATGGCAGCGCTGTGAGCTTCGATGATCTGGGCCGATCGTCGTTCGGCCTCGGCTCGCAGTTCGGGATGGTCGTAGATGAAGCGCCGGCTGACTCCGGCGCTGCGGGCGAGGGCTGCGATGTTGATCGCTGCCCCGGAGGCGGCCATGGCGTCGAGAGCGGCGATGACTCGCGCTGTCTTGGTCTGCGAGTCGAGCCGGCGGCACTCGCTCAGGCGGCCGGAGTGGTCAGCCATGAGCCGGAATTGCCGGGTCGGCGGTCTCGATGGTGGGGAACAAGGCCGGGTTGGGTTGGCTGACGATCCCGCGCAGTTCGACGGGGAAGGTGGTGTTGAGCGCGGCTCGCTGCTTGCGCATGGTCGAGATGGCCTCCTCGACGGCGGCACGGTCGTTGTCGGCGAGCGCGGCCAACGCTTCGTCGTTGGCCCGGAGGAGACGGCGGACGGCGCCGATCTCCTCCTGGGAGGGGACTGCGTCTCGTCGGGCCCACTCCGCCAGTTGCGGCAGCACGCCGGTGAGGCGTTCGCGATCGGTGAGGAGCTGGGTCAGGTAGGCGGACAGCTCGGGTTGGTAGGACGGATCGGTCCGGAAGTACTCGCAGCCGGTGCAGCGGTGCCGGAACGGGCAGGAGCGGCCGTCGGCGGCGACGTTGGTCGGCTCGGTGCATGTCCCGAACGGAACGGCCACCTGGCCGACCTGGTCGCGCAGCGCGTCGGTGTCGCTGAGGGCGGCCACGCCGGGGCGCGCCAGGAGACCACGGGCGTCGAGCTGCAACGGGCCGAGGCGGTTCTGGGCTTCGCGTTTGCGGCGGGCGGTGACCCGGTAGTAGCCGAGAGTCGTCCGCACGGTGTCATGCCCGAGAAGGTCTTTCAAGGTGTCCACGGGCGTGCCAGCATCTGCGTGGCGCTGAGCGAAGCTGTGGCGGAACGCGTAAGGGAACACCGCTTCTCGGGGGAAAGGGATAGACCGCCCGCGGCTGTCACGCTCTGGCCTGTCGAGGCGGGGCAGGGCATCGACCCAGTCACGCACGGCCCGCTGCAGCCAGCCGGTGGGCATCGCCTTGGTGCCGTCGGGGTTCTTCGTGAGGCGGGGGAACAGCACTAGGCGCTCGAGAGGAGTGGCGGGGAACGCCGCGCGCACCCTGGCCTGTTGGGCGACGATGATCGCCGCCTCCCGGTCGTGGATGGGCAATCGGCAGCCGACCTTGCCGACCTTGGGCATGTCGTAGACGAGCACCGGGCTGGCTGCGGTGTTCCCGTCGACACTTCGTTGCTGGTCGTAGTCCAAGCACGACAACGCCAGGCCGCACAGCTCGGCTGTGCGTCGGCCCACGCCGGCTTGCAGCTCGACGGCGGCACGGGTGGCAGGCCCGAACATGGTCTCGAGCAGCTGCAGCGCCTCAGCGTCGAGCAGCTGGACCATCACCGCTTCGGGCAGCGCCCGCCCGACGGTGTCGCCCTCGCGCCGTGCGGGCCTGGGGTGGTCCCTGCGTCGGAACACGAAGTCGTCGGCCAAGCCGCCCATAGCGGCACCGGGATGAGTGAGACCGAGCGCTCGGCAGTCCCGGAGGAACTGGGCCAAGGAGTCCACCACCCTGGTCCTCCTGGCCCGTGACAGGCTCCCGGCTGTCTCGAGACGGGCCAGATGAGCCAAGAAACCCTCGATGTCTCGCCGCCCGAGAGGCCCGGGGTCGGCGCCGTCATCGGGGCGGGTGGCGAGATGCTCGGAGAGCAGCCCCACGCACGAGATCGTGGCGGCCACGGTGGAGCCGGTCTTGGACAGCACCGTCTCGGCTGCCCACGCCTTGGCTGCCTGCTTCAGCCAGTCCTGGGTGATCGGGCGGACCGGGTCACCCCCGTGATGGCGCAGACCCTCGTCTCCGACGAACGACAGGCGACCGCTCTGCCCCCACACCCGCAGGTCCCAAATGTCCTTGGCCTGCTCGGCCTGTGGTGTGGAGGCGGCCAGGGCGGCCCGGTCGGCGGCGAAGCGCAAGAAACTGGCCGTAGGGCCGAGCTGCCCGTCGACGTCGATGTCCGCCAGGCGCCTGACACCGAGCCGGCGGCAGTGATCCACCGCGCCGCGTAGCTCGACGAGGCTGGCGTGGCGCCCCTCGGTCAGGCAGCACCCGATGGCGTGGAGCAGCTCGACGATCACCGCCTCGGGCAGCCCGCGCAGCACGACCCGTCCCCGCCGCTCGCCACGCCGGGGAGTGGCGCTGCGGCAGTAGCGCTCCAGGTCCGGCCTGCCCGCTCCCCTCCAGGCGGTGTCGTGCGCGGCGCACAACCCGTTCTCCACATGGGCGGCCAGACGCCCGCAGGAGATGACCGCGCACGTCCCGATGCTCGGACGGGGGAGCGCCGGCGCGAACGATCCGTCCCCGCCGATGTAGGCGTCCACGCTTTGGCCCCGTATCGTCCGCAGGTGGTTGCAGCTCGAGCACAGGCCCCTCGCCGCGGCCGGCCGGGTGGCACCGGGGGCCCGACACACCAAGCACAGGCTCTCACCCGAGCGGCGCCGTGGCGGCAGTCCCTTGGCGCAGAAGGCGCTCAGGTCGACGGCGCCCTCCGCCTTGCGGCGCTCCGCGCACCAGCTGCACAGACCCTCGGAGCGTCGTGCCTCGTTGGCGCAGCCTTCCACGGCGCAGATGGCGTAGCCGACCAGGCGATGGGCGGGGTCGGGAGTCCACACCTCGGTGGCAGGGTCCCACCCGGCGTCGATCAGCGCCGCCAGGTCGAGGGCAGCCCTGAGACGTGAGAGGGCGGCGCCGGGGTCGCTGACGTCGGCGGGCACCGCCGCCAGTTGGAGCGAGGCCATCACGTCGCCCGTCGGTGTTGTCCGAAGTCGAGCGGCCCTAGGCGGTCCACCGCCGAACGCAACGCGTCAGTGTTGGGATGCAGGTAGGCCTCGGTCGAGCGGACCGAGGAATGACCGAGCAGCTCGGCCACCACGTCGAGGCCGACCCCCCGGGCCAGGAGCTCGCTGGCCGCGGCATGACGGAACATGTGCGGACGCAGCACCCGGTCGAGACCGGCCCGCCCCGACAGGGCCGCCAGCCACTGACGCACCGTGTGATCCGACATGGGCTGACCCAGTGGCTCATGGAACAAATTGACCAGCACGAAGTCGCAACCCGCCGCCGGCGAACAGGCGGCCCGCTCGCCCAGGTAGCGGTCGTAACACGACAGCACCTCGGCGCGGACCGGGACGTGGCGGTCGCCGGACTTGGCCCGAGCCCGGTTGGGGTTGTCCCTGCCGACCACATGGAGATGAGGTCCGGGGATCGAGCAGCCGAGCGCCGCGGAGCCAGACGCGAAGTGCAGGTCGCATCGTCGCAGCCCGAGGACCTCGCCGATGCGAAGGCCACAAAACCACAACAACACCAGGACAAGCCGGTCCCGCCAGCTGCTCGCCGCGCGCAGCAACGCCTCGACCTCGGCCGCCCGCGCCGACTCAGGCATGGCCCGCCGCCGGCCCCGTTGCACGTGACGGGGCTTGGCCACGTAGCGAAGCCCACGACCCTCGGGACGCAAGTCGGCCGGCAAAAAGCGATCGTCGCCCACCTCGTAGAGGAACGCGAGCACCGAGGCATCGAGCTCACCGTTGGCCACAGCGTGCTTGTACAACTCGCGCACCGCCGCCAATACATGGTTGATCCGTCCCGGGCTACGGGCCTGTCCCCGCCCGGCACCGGCCCGTTCCACCGGCGTAGTCCGCAACATCGCCACGAACGCGCTCAACGATCGGGCCGCCTCGTCCAAGCCCCGACCGCCCGAGTGACACCAACCAAGGAACAGCGCCAAATCGCCGGCGTAGACCCGAGTCGTCCCCTCCGCCCGGTCAGCGCCCAAACGCAGATGCCGCAGGTAGGCGTCCGCCGAGGGGACCGGCTGCCACTCGTCATCGACCACCGTCCAGTAGGCGAGCGTCGCCGTCAACTCCACTCGCAACGTCTTCACCGGAGACCGCCCCCAAGCTCGGCCACATCAGCCCCATCACGCACGTCACTCACATGCCGGACAGTACGCAGAAGGTGTGACATTTAGCTTGTGTCGTAGGGTCCACCACCTCGGTGGGGGTCCCACGTAGGGTTCCGGGGCCGGTTCGTCTGGTTCGGCTGGGAGTGTGACCGGAGCGGGCGTGAGCTCGACTCCTCAACGCTGATCGTCGGCTTGACGAGCCTCCCCGGCGCACGTGCATCCCTGTTTGGGAACTCGGTGGCCGACGCAGCTTGTCGGACCCCTGCTTCGAGAATGTCCGGATGGACACACCCCCTGCGGAACGTGAGCATGCCGGCTGTGACGGACCGGTTTGAGAGCAACTCGAGCGAAGGAAGGACGGACAGACGATGAGCGAGGTCCGGTTGGGGATCGACGTGGCGTGCCGTTCGGATCATCAGGCCAGCCTGGCTGACGATCGGGGCGAGTTCGTGTGGTCGGGATGGCGGTTCCGCACCACGGTCGCTGACCTGGAGCGGCTGTGGGCTAAGCTCCCCGCCGATGCCGAGGTGGTGGTCGTGTTGGAGCCGACCCGCAACGCCTGGGTGCCGTTGGCCGCCTGGCTGAAGGCGAAGGGCGCCAAGGTGGTGCTGGTGCCCCCCGAGCAGTCGGCGGACCTGCGGGACTACTACAACAAGCACACCAAGACCGATCGGCTCGACAGCCGGGTGTTGGCCCGCCTGCCGTTGTTGCATCCCGAGGGTCTGCGCACGATCGATGATCTGGGCCCAGCGGAGCCGCTCAAGCGGGCGGTCCGGCACCGCTTCGCGCTGGGCCGGCGCCGCACCCAGGCGATGCAGCGCCTCGATGCGCTGATCGAGTTGCTGGGCCCGGGATGGGCTGAGGTGGTCGGCTCGGGCGACTACTCCAAGACTGCGTTGGCGGTGCTCGAACGGTTCGCCGATCCGAGGGCGCTCAAGAAACTGGGCCGCAAGCGTCTCACCGCGCTGCTGGTCCGGGCCAGCCGCGGGCATTTCCGTGAGGCCAAGGCCGACGAGCTGTTGGCCGCGGCGGACGAGACGATCGAGTTGTGGTCCGCCGGCGGCCTCGACTTCGCCGAGCTGGCCGACGACATCGCCGCGGAGGTACGGATCATCAAGGCGCTCGACGTCGAGCTCGAAGCGATCGAGGACCGCATCGGTGTCCTCTACGACGACGCCGACCCGGACGGGGTGGTCCGCTCGATGCCCGGCCTGGGCGTCACGTTGGCGGCGGGGATCTTGGGTCGCACCGGAGACCTCAACCGCTTCGACAACCTTGCTGGTGTCCGCTCGTTCACCGGGATCGTCCCCAAGATCGACCAGTCCGGCCTGGCCGACCACCACGGTGGGCTGACCAAGGCCGGCGACCCCGGGCTGCGCCAGGCGCTGTACCTCGCCGCCGACCAGGCCCGCAAGGTCGACCCCACCCTCGCTGCCCGCTACCACCGCCTCGTCGTCGACCAGGGCAAGCACCATGTCTCCGCGTTGTGCTCGATCGCCCCGGTGGTCATGACCCGCATCGCGGCGTGCTGGCGCAACGGTCAACGCTACGTCCTGCGCGATGTCGATGGCACCGAGATCACCGAGGCCGAGGGACGTGCCATCTGCGCGGATCGCTACAAGATCGACCCCGCCGTACGTGCCGCCCGACGAGGGACCAACACCGCCAAAGCCCTCAAGAAGCGGACAGGCCGGGGCAAGAAGGAGTCGACCGAAGCCGCTCCGGCGCCCGGCCCGTCCGGGACTGACGCTACCGGCGACAAGGCGGCCTGACGTGCCCGCTCCCACATCCCCAACCCCGTCACGTAACGACAGCGTAACGGTCCCCAGCCGGTCTGTGGGGGGCCGATAGCACCCAAGAGCCGGAGGCGGTACTGATGCTTGCCGACACGCCGGTCACCGTCGCCGTCACCAGGCGACCTCGTTGGAACCGCCCTCCCTGCCTGCTCGCCAGCCCCGCCGGCCCGCCACCATCTACGAGTGCGACACTTGTGGCGCCAGAGCACTCGGCGAGCAGTATTGCGACCAGTGCCGGACCCTCATGCGCCGCACCGGCGCCGGAGGTTTCTGCCCCACCTGCTCCGAGCCAGTCGCCTACCACGAACTGACCCGTGACTGACCGGAACACATGTTCGCAACAAACCCCCACGGAGACCTTGACATCCGTTAGGAACTCAGCCACCGGATAGGTCGCGGCGAA
>JAJZJY010000195.1 GCA_021809885.1 Actinomycetes bacterium | reverse complement strand
CTGCAACGAGGCCGGCAACGTCGTCGGCCTCATGCCCCACCCCGAACGCGCCAGCGACCCGCTCCTCGGCTCCGAGGACGGCCTCGTGCTGCTCGGCGCCCTGCTGCGGGCCGGCGCCGCCGTCGCAGCGCCGTGACGAAGCCCGTGAGCGAGCCGGGCGGGCTCCATCGGGCCCTCGGGCTCACCGACGGCGAGGCGGCGGAGATCGAACGGCTCCTCGGCAGGGCACCCAACCACCTCGAGCTGGCCCTCTACGCCGTCATGTGGAGCGAGCACTGCTCGTACAAGTCGTCGCGCATCCACCTGCGGCGCCTGCCCACCGGCGGGCCGCAGGTGCTCGTCGGCCCGGGGGAGAACGCCGGAGTGGTCGACGCCGGCGGCGGCGTCGCCGTCGCCCTTCGCATCGAGAGCCACAACCACCCGTCCGCCGTCGAGCCGTACCAGGGGGCGGCGACCGGGGTGGGCGGCATCCTGCGCGACATCTTCACGATGGGTGCCCGGCCGGTCGCCCTCATGGACCCGCTGCGGTTGGGCCCGCTCGACGACGACCGCTCCCGGTGGGTCGCTGCCGGCGTGGTGGCGGGCATCGCCGGCTACGGCAACGCCGTCGGCGTGCCCACCGTCGGTGGGGAGATCGTCTTCGACGAGGGCTATGCCGGCAACCCGCTCGTCAACGTGCTCTGCGCCGGCCTCATGCCTGCGGACCGCCTCGTGCTCGGCCGGGCGACGGGTGTCGGCAACCTGGCCGTGCTCCTCGGTTCGGCCACGGGGCGCGACGGCATCGGCGGGGTCAGCGTCCTGGCATCGGCCGGCTTCTCCGACGACGCCGCCGCCGAGGAGGCCAAGCGCCCCAACGTGCAGGTCGGAGACCCTTTCGAGGAGAAGCGCCTGATCGAGGCGTGCCTGCAGCTGCTGGACGAGGGCCTGGTGGTCGGCATCCAGGACCTCGGTGGCGCCGGCCTGGCCTGCGCCACCTCCGAGACGGCCAGCCGGGGCGGGGTGGGCATGGACGTCGACGTCACCGCCGTGGCCCGCCGCGAGCCGGGCATGGAGCCCTGGGAGGTCATGACGAGCGAGAGCCAGGAGCGGATGCTCGCCATCGTCACGCCCGAGGACCTGGAGCGGGTGCTCGCCGTGTGCGCCAAGTGGGAGGTCCGGGCCGGCGTCGTCGGCCGGGTCACCGCCGGCGGCAGGCTCCGCGTCCTCGACGGCTGGGACGGCCCCGTCCTCGCCGACGTGGCGGCCAGGACCCTCCACGACGACGCGCCCGCCTACGACCTTCCCCGCCGCCGGCCGGCGGATGCCGGCGCCCGCGCCGCCGACGACCCGTCGGCCCTTCCCCCGCCGGAGGACTGCGCCGCCGACCTCGCCTCCCTCCTGGTCGACCCGTCGTGGGTGTACCGCCAGTACGACCACCAGCTGTTCCTCAACACCGTCGAAGGCCCCGGCGGCGACGCCGCCCTTCTCCGCCTCCGGGCCCCGGGCGTACCGAGCGGCCCGGGCCCGGACCGGGCCCTGGCGCTCTCCACCGACGGCAACGCCCACTGGTGTGCCCTGGACCCCCGCGCCGGCACCGCCGCCATCGTCGCCGAGTCGGCCCTCAACGTGGCGTGCGTCGGCGCCCGGCCAGTCGCCGTCGTGAACTGCCTCAACTTCGGCAACCCCCTCCATCCCGAGGTCATGTGGCAGCTCTCCGAGGCCGTCGACGGCATGGCCGAGGCCTGCCTGGCCCTCGGGCTCCCCGTCGTCGGCGGGAACGTGAGCCTGTACAACGAGAGCCGCGGGCGCGACATCGACCCGACACCGGTCGTGGCCACCCTCGGGCTCGTCGACGAGCTGCACCACCGGCCGCCCGGCGTGCGCCTCGTCGCCGGCCACCGCATCGTGCTCGTCGAGGCACCCCACACGGCGCCGAGCCTGGGCGGCAGCCAGTGGGCCGTCCGGGTCAGGCGCCACCGCAACGGCCGCATCGCCCCCCTCGACCTCCCCGCGCACCGCCGCCTGCTCGAGCTGGTGTCGGGGCTCGCCCCGACGGTCGGCATCGGCGGCATCCACGACGTCTCGGGCGGCGGCCTTGCCGTCGCCCTGGCCGAGATGGCCATCGGAGGGGGGACAGGAGCGCTCGTCCACGGGGTCGGTGACCATCGGGCGCTCTTTGGCGAGGCCCCCTCCCGGGTCCTGGTCTCCGCCGACCCGGCCGCCGCCGAGGGCCTGCGAGCGCGGGCGGAAGGCGCCGGGCTGGCGGCCGCCGACCTCGGTGAGGCCGGCGGGGACCACCTCCTCATCGCCGGGCTCGTCGACGTGCCGGTCGCCACCCTCGCCGCCGCCGCCCGGAAGGTGCTGCCCGACGCCCTCGGTGCCTGACCGACCGAATCGAATCGAGTCTGACTCAATGGATGAGGTGGCGATCGGCCAGCTGGTCCCAGCGGCGCATGCGCTCGACGGCGGTCGGTCCCATCTCCATCAGCACCGCCTCGAGGAGCGCCTCGGCCAACACGAGCCCGCCGACCGAGCTGTCGAAGGGCGATGGAACCTCCACGGCCACAGGCAGGACCACCTCTGCCGACGCGGTGGCGGGTGACATGAGCGTGTCGGTGACGACGATCACCTTTGCGCCCCGCTCGGTAGCGAGGGCGGCAACCTCGACGGTCTCCTGCTCGTAGCGGCGGAAATCGAAGGCGACAAGCACCGTCCGCCGGTTGGCGTCGACGAGAACGGCGTCGTGGCCGCCGGCGTACCTGGGCAGCACCGAAACCCCGGACCTGAACCGGCTGAGGTGGGCGGCGATGTACACAGCGAGCGGCTGGCTGGCCCGACCGCCGAGCAGCCAGATGGTCCGGCGGTTGTCGGCGAGCAGCCGGACGGCAGCGGCGAACTCCGTTGGCGGCACGGTCGCCGAGACGGTCGCCGCCAGATCGGAGAGCGCTTGGGAGAGGTCGTGGAGGATCTTCTCCCTGGCGTCTCCGGGCGGGGCCACGGCGGCGCGGTCGATCGGGCCGACCCTCCGGGATGACAGCTCGGCACGCAGGGTCGTCTGGAAGCCCGGGAAGCCGTCGAATCCCAGCTTCTGCACGAGGCGGACGACGGTCGCAGCGCTCGTTTGGGCAGTGGCGGCGAGGGAGCCGGCGCTGTCGAGGCCGGCGGCCGGGTAGCTGGCGAGCAGGGCTCGCGCGACCCGACGCTCGGCCGCCGTCATCGATCCCATGGCCTGTCGCACCTGCTCCGCCACCGACACGTGGGGCGACGGGCGGAAGCGGGGCTGGTCGTCGTCCAATCTAAGCCCCCGTCGGGTCTACCGAAGTGGTCATTGACACCATGGCTCTTGAAAGGTAGCGTGCAGAGCAGAGCAATACCATCATTTGTGCACAGATTGTTACGGCGATGTGTCGGGGGAGTCCGAACGCATGACCACTGCGCAGCTACGCTACGTGCCGACGACGGAGGTTGCTGCGATCGTCGAGCAGCTGCGGGGAGAAGGTGCTCGGGTGCTCCGCGGAACCTTCGCCGACAATGCCGGGGTCCTGCGGGCGAAGCAGGTGCCGATCCACCGCGCCGCGGCCTTCCATGCCCCGGGCGTCGGTGCCGCCCCGTCGTGGGCGGTCTTTGCCGTCGACGACGCGGTCGTGTTCACCCAGCGCTTCGGCGCCACAGGCGACATCCGTCTTCGCGCTGACCTCGACGCGGTGGTCGGTGTCGGCGGTGGTGTGGCCCTGGCACCCGTAGAACTGGCCGACCAGTTCGGGCGTCCTCT
Organism: Actinomycetes bacterium; assembly: GCA_021809885.1. Classification (GTDB taxonomy): domain Bacteria; phylum Actinomycetota; class Acidimicrobiia; order Acidimicrobiales; family Palsa-688; genus JAKAQB01. The sequence continues at coordinate 3,784 of JAJZJY010000195.1, read as the reverse complement.
GGACTACTGCCCCCGTGGAGCGCTCCGCCGCCAGCAGGCCGGGGCGGAGGCGGATGGTGTCGAGATCCTCGCGGCGATCGAAGTCGAGCTCACATGCTTCGAGGGGACCACCGGGCTACCCACCGGTGGACCGGCCTACGGGATGGCGCCGCTCATCCGCAACTCGGCGTTCATCGACGACGTCCACGAGCTCTTCCAATCGGCCGGGCTGGAGATCGAGCAGTTCCACGCCGAGTACGGCAACGGTCAGATCGAGCTGTCCCTCGAGCCGATGGCGCCCCTCGATGCAGCCGACGCCAACGTGCTGGCCAAGGTCCTGCTGTGCACGGTCGCCCGCCGTCACGGGCTCGCGCTGTCCTGGTCGCCCCAACCTCTCTTCGACGGTATCGGCAACGGCGCCCACGTCCACCTCTCCTTCACCCAGGGTGGGCGCCCCCTACTGTCCGGCGGCCCAGCCCCGCAACAGCTCACCGACGACGGCGCCGCTGTTGTGGCCACCTTGGTTTCACGCCTCCCGGAGGCCGTCGGCATGCTCGCACCATCGCTCCTCTCGGCAGCCCGGCTCCAGCCGGGGCACTGGTCGGGGGCCTACGCCTGCTGGGGCGTGGAGAACCGGGAGGCGGCCGTGCGCCTCTGTCAGGCAACGCCGGGCAACGTGCACGGCGCCCACCTCGAGGTCAAGTGCGTAGACCCCTCGGCCAACCCCTACACGGCCCTCGCGACGCTGTGTGGGCTCGCTCGCCACGGGTTGCACGGGACGACGGCCCTCCCCCCCGAGGTCACCGTCCCTCCCGGCATGCTCAGCGACGACGAACGCGACGCGAGCGGTGCCGTCCGCCTCTGCGACAGCCAGGAGTCGGCGCTCGACGCCGCCGACGCCTCGGCCCTCCTCCGCCAGATCCTTGGCGACGGGCTGGTTGACGCCCACCTCGCCGTGCGCCGCCACGAGCTCGAGCTCGCCAAGTCCGAGTCGCCCGAAGACCTCGTCGAACGGTTCCGATTCGCCTGGTCGGCCTGACGCCAACCGCCCGTCCCATCTCGTACCCACCGCCACAGGGGGAATCCATGGCCAGCACCACGTCCACAATCTCCACCTCTTGCTCCACAACCCGGCGAGCGTTCATGCGGCCCAAGCGCCAGCTACGGCTCTGGGGTGCTGTCGGGCTCTCGCTCGGGATCATCGGGCCTACCCTCGCCATGGCCGGCAACGGGCAGGGCACGGTGGCCGCGGTGGGCAAGGCTGTTCCCCTCGTGTTCGTGTTCGGCGCCATCGGCATCGCCCTCATCGCCCACGGCTTCATCCGCCTGACCCAGCGTTACAACCACGCCGGAAGCACCTATGCCCTGGTGGGCATGACCGTGGGACCGCGCACCGGCTTCATCTCCGGGTTCTGCGTGATGATCACGTACGTCTTCTTCTCCATCTGCACGCTGGGCGCCCTCGGCAGCTTCTTGAACGCCTTCCTCGCCGCCGCCCAGGGCGGCGCCCACCCTTACCAGCTCCCGTGGATCGTCATCGCCGTCGCCGGACTGGCCCTCTCGGCAGTCCTCAACACGCGCGACCTGCGGGTGGTGACCCGGGTGCTGCTCACGATCGAGGGCGTCGGCATCCTCTGCATGATCATCCTCGCCATCGTGATCTTCGCCACTGGTGGGACCAAGCCGACCGGCGTCGACTTCAGCTCGTTCTCCATAGCCGGCAACCACTTCTCCGGGATCATGGGGGCGGTCGTGGCGGCCTTCCTCTCGTGGGCGGGCTTCGAGGGCTGTGCCGCCCTCGGCGAGGAGACCAACGACCCGAAGCGCAACATCCCCCGGGCTCTCCTGGCCTCCGTCGCGCTTACTGCTGTGCTCTTCGTCGTGGTGATGTTCGCCCAGACCGTTGGCTTCGGGACCGGCCCCGCCGGCCTGAAGCTGTTCTCCACCGTAGGCAACTCTCTCACCTCGCTGGGCCAGACCTACGTCGGGGTGTGGTTCTCGCTCATCATCTCCTTCGCCGCCGTCATGTCCGCCTTTGCCTGCCACTTGTCGTCGTCCGCGACGTCGAGCCGGCTCCTCTACGCCTTCTCCCGTGACGGCCTCGGACCCAAGCGCTTCGCGCAGCTCGATGGGCAGAGAAGCCTTCCCCTGAACGCTCTCGTCGCCGTGCTCGGTGTCACCCTCGTCGTCAACTTCCTCTCGTGGGCGACGGGGTGGCCGGGTGGAAGCGCCACGCCGGCGCTGAACTCCTACTTCTACTTCGCCACAGCGGGCGCCATCTGCCTGATGGTTGCGTACCTGCTGGTCGAGGTCGGGACCATCTCCCACCTCACCCGCGAGCGGCGGGAGAAGATCGCCGAGGTCGTCCTGCCGGTCCTCGGTGGGGCGCTCATGATCACGGTCTTCTACTTCAACCTGAAGGGTCAGACGAGCGTCACGGCACCGGTGTACCTGGCATTCGCGATCGTGTTGATCGGTGTGCTCGTCGCCTTCTTCGCCCCAGGCCTCGCCCACAAGGTGGGTGAGGGCCTGTCCGCTGAGCTCGGCGAGCCTGGCGGCAAGGAGCTGCCGGCGGCCGCTGAAGCCGGCGAGGTCTTCCCGGCTACCGCGAGATGAGCATCACCGGGCACCCAACGGTGCCGGGGCTGGGCGGCGTCCATCCCGACGCGGCCGCCCTCTACGCCCGGGATGTGGAAGCCGTGGCCGGCATCGAGAAGCTGCGCTTCTTCCCGCTGGCGGTCGTCGCTGGGCACGGATGCTGGCTCACGGAGGCCGGCGGCCGCCAGTTGCTCGACCTGACGAGCACGTGGACGGCGGCGGGCTTGGGCCACGGCCATCCCCGGATCACCGAAGCGGTCACCCGGGCCCTGCAGGCTCCAGCCGGTGCCGGCGGACTGTCGGCCGTCCACCCCGACTCCGCCGGCCTCGCCGAAGAGCTCCTCGCTCTGGTCCCCGGCAGTGGCGACCGGAGGGTGTACCTGGGTCACGCCGGCAGCGACGCCAACGACGTCGTCCTGCGCGCCGTGCGGCACGCGACGGAGCGGCGACGGGTCGTCGCCTTCGCCCACTCCTACCACGGCGGCATCGGCCAGGCGATGGCAGCCTCGGGTGTCCACGTCGACGCAGGCTCGGTTGCCCCCGACCCGAATGTGACCTTCGTCGGCTACCCCAACCCCTACCGCACCGCTGGCCCGGACCCTGAGGGTGCCTCGGCGGCCGCTTCGCTGGCGGAGGTCGAAGCAGCGCTCGCGCCGGGCGACGCCGCCTGCGTCATCGTGGAGCCCATCCTCTCCGACGGCGGCCTGATCGTGCCCCCCTCCGGCTACTTGGCCTCCCTCGCCGTGCTCTGCCGCCGGCACGGGGTCCTGCTCGTCTGTGATGAGGTCAAGGTGGGCCTCGGCCGGCCGGGGATCCTCCACGCCTTCCAGCTCGACGGCATCGAGCCCGACCTGGTCACCTTCGGCAAGGTGCTCGGCGGTGGCCTGCCGCTCTCCGCGGCCGTCGGCCCCGCCGCCGTGCTCGACGGACCTCCTGCCGCCGCCCTCCTCACGACCGCAGGCAACCCGGTCTGTGCTGCTGCCGGCCGGGAGGTGCTCCGGGTCATCGTGGAGGAGGAGCTGGCGGAGCGGTCGCGCCTCAGCGGGGAGCGCCTGCGGCAGGGTTTGCGCGACCTGGACCTGCCCGCTGTCGGTGACGTGCGCGGTCACGGCCTGGCGATCGGCGTCGAGCTGGTCGCCGACCGTCAGACCAAGGCTCCGGCCCCGCGCCTCGCCGCCCAGGTCGTGTACCGGGCGTTCGAGATCGG
>JAJZJY010000003.1 GCA_021809885.1 Actinomycetes bacterium | reverse complement strand
ACCGCGGTATGCTTGCTGGCTGCTGGTCACGGCCAGTGCCACGTCGGAGTGGCGGAATAGGTATACGCGCTAGCTTGAGGTGCTAGTGGGCGCAAGCCCGTGGGGGTTCAAGTCCCCCCTCCGACACGCCTGGCGACACGCGCCAAGTCCGCAACGACCCGCAGCTGGTGGGTCCGGTCGTCGTAGGTCATCTGGACGCCGAGGGCGGCGTATATCTCTGAGCGCCCTTCTGGGCTTGCGTTCGCGAGGACGGTGGCCATACCGCCCAGCTCCCTGAGTAGGGCAGCCACTTCCGAAGGCTTGAGGGCGCTGGGCCCAGCAGCGGTCGCGATCCGAACCTTCAGCGCTTCCCGCTCGGCGTTCCGCTTGGCCAGTTGGCCCATGAGGAGCGCGGCATCCCCGCCAGATTCGATGGCATCCATCAGGTGGGCGATCTTGCGGTCGACCTCCCCTAGCTGGGCGCGGAGACCGGCGTGCCTCGCCGCGGTCACCGGGTCAGCCGTCTGGCTGCTGGCCAGCCACTCAGGGTCTGCGAACGACGCTATCCATGGGTCGAGGTGCTGGAGGATGGCCTCCTCTCGCACGTACAGAGTCGAAGGATGGTCAGCCAGGTCACTCGGCAGTGCTCTTCGCCGCTTGACCTCGCAGCGGTAGAGGATCCTCCCCGGCCCGGTACCGCGGCTTGGCCTCCAGGAGCCCTGCATGCGCCCTCCGCAGTGTGCGCAATAGAGCAGTCCTCGGAGGCAGTAGGGGTGAGACGAGACCCGTGGCCTCCGGCGCTCGCCAGGGGTGTTCGCTGCTATGCGTGCAGCAACTAGGGCGGCTTGGGAGTCCGTGATGAGAGGCTCGTGCGTGCGCAGAGGAGTCGTGACCCACTGCGAGGGCGGCCGCCAGCGCATCTGCGACTTGTTCCCAGCGGCAGGGTCATCGGGGTCGATCAGGGTTTCAACCCGCTCTTGCTTTCCCCAGGAACGAGTCCCGAGGTAGGTGGGGTTCGTCAGGATGGAGCGGATCGCCGAGTGGGACCAGCCCGTCGGGTCCCGGTGGGGGTTCCGGCGCTGGTCATAGGCGGCCGGGGAGGGTATGCCCTCCGCGGTAAGGGCCTCGGCGATCGCTCGGAGACCAAGATGTTCGGTCCCGAACATGTCATAGATGCGGGTGACCACTGGGGCTGTCACGGGGTCGGGGGCGAGGTGGTGCAGCCGCTGCCCAGCAGCGGCCTTGGACGGGTTGGGGTGAGGACCCGCATCGACGAGCATGTAGCCGTAGGGCGGCCGACCACCGAGGAACCGGTCGGTGCGTTCGGCGAGGTCGTGCATAGCCGCTTTGACGCGGACCTGGACCCGTGCCCGTTCACCCTTGCTCATGCCGCCGAACAGCGTCATGACCATGTCGTGGGCCTCACTGCCTGGGTCGACCGCTCCACCCACCTCGGGCACCCACAGGCTTACCCCGTAGTAGGTGAGTACCGGGAACGTGAGCGAGAACTGGTGCCCATAGAAGGCACGCTGAGGCTCGCCGATCACAACCGCGGAGAAGTCACGGTCGGGGTCCTTCAGCGCGGCCAGGAGCTTTGCGGCCTGGGGTCGGCGCGGCCAGGGGACGGAACGAGATAGCCCGATATCGAAGAAGAGTGGTTCGATAATCTTGCCGCCGGCTGGTTCGATCAAGGAGCGTGCCCGGCGCAACTGCCAGCCAAGGGACGTCTCAGGGTCTTGTGCGTCCTCCGTCGAGACCCGGCCGTAGAAGGCGAAGTTCATGCCGCCCGCTCCTCACGGTTGCGGCGGTCCCGCTCGGCCAGTAGGAGCGCTAGGAGCTTGCTCGCAGCTCCGATGGGGGGTGCCCACCCTTCTGGGAGTTCAAAGAGGATGGTCAGGTCAGCGTTCCCGCCCGTGGTCAGTCCAACGTTCTTTCGACCCGTCATTGGTCTGACCACCAGGCGCAACACGCATCTGACCGTAGTTCATCGGCTTCGGCGCATTCGAGGAGGTGCCTCACAGCCCAGAACCTTGCCGTGACTACCACCGGCCAGAAGAAAGCGAAGGACCAGGTTGCCCGGCGGGTAAGTCGTGGGGATGGCCGGGCGATGACCTACAGGTCCGAGCCGCGCTCCCGCGTCCCGCACAACGCCGGTGATGAAGCGGGCATGCTCCACAGGTGCACGTACCCCTCGGTGCTCACCGTGCCGGTGGCAATGACGAGGTATGCCGTTCCCCAGGCTCGGGAGAGGCTCACGAGTTGCCCCCAGATGGTTCGTCGCCCGGCCCGCTGAGGGCCCGGAGCCGGTCCAACAGCTGGTCGTGAGTCAGCGCCCGCAAGTGGGTGTCCCCGGTAGAGACCGTCCGGAACTCTCGTCGGGCGTAACGGTGGCCGATGCTGACCCAGGTCCTCCCGTCCTTGTCGATGTCCGCGACCGTGCTGACCACCCGGTGGACTTGCTCGTCGTAGACCGCCAGCCAGGCCTCGGAAGCCAGCTCTTCGACGCTCGCCAGCGGCGGGTCCCAGAAAACGACCTTCTCGCCCGTAGCCACGAAGGCAAGCCCGGCCGGTAGGCGGCGTGCCGCTACGTGCATATCGGACATTGAGACATCGCCACCGGAGAGCGACCTGACCCTCTGCCCATCGGTCAGGAACCACCTTCCGTTCTTGAAGAGGCGGTCCTCCCGGGGGCACACGGCCCCCGGCCGCAGCCGGTCCGGCGGGATCCAGTCCTCCAGCGGGTCGTCGGCGTCAGCGGCCGTCCCGGCCGGTCGGCCCAGGGCCCTGATGACGCGGGCCAGCCTCTCGGGCGTCGTCGCCGGCGCCCGTACGAGCCCGTCCGGGCTGGGGCGGAGCACCGTCCCGTCCGACCAGAGCGCAGACCACTCCACGACGAACCTGGCTTGCCCGTCCAACACAGCGACCCAGGCAGATTCGACGAGCTGGCCGACCGTCTCGACCGTCTCGACCGTCTCGACCGACTCGGTCGGCACGACGAGTACGCCTGGTGCCTCTACCGTGAGCCCCAGCAGGTCGTCCAGGGCCGGGTAGCCGGACGCGACGAGCCGTACCCTCTCACCCGCTGCCAGGTAGACCCGCACCCGTCGCGGTCCCCGCTCTGGAGCGAGCGGGACGGGGAACTCCCACGACTCGAACTCATCGGCCACGACCTCGACGTTACCGCCGTCCCGCAGAGCGAAAAACTATAGACATCATCTATAGTTTTGGCTGAGCTTGCTCCCTGTGACTCCTCCTGACGGGGCGCAGATGAGCCCGTGCCGACTACTGGCCGGTCGGGCTCATCTGCGCTACCAGTTACTCTTCCTTGGCCCGTGCCCAGCCCCGCGCATCGACCCACCTTGGATGGAGCGCCGCCTAGTTGAGGGTGGATGACCGACCACTTCCACACCGGTCTGGCTGACCCGAAGTGAGCCGTCCCGGTCCCGGCAAGGTACTCAGCAGCCGGCCACCGCCCGGGCAAAGGAGGACCTACGAGATGCCCTGTCGGAGACTTGTCGTCGCCCTTACGGTCACCGCCACCGCTGTGCTCGGGCTCGGAGCCGTTTCCATAGCCCAGGCTCTCCCCAGTGCCGGGCCGATCGTAGCGAGCGACCGCATAGCGCCGATCAATGTCAGCGGCCCCAGTGCCAGTGACATCGCCGTCACTGCCAACGGCGTAGTCAGGTTCAGCGGCGGCTCGGTTGCAGCCTGTGCGGCACTGCTCGGCCCGGCTGCGGGCTGCAAGGCCACGACGGATCCGCTGGCGACTATGGGGTCCGTGGCCGAGCACGTGTACGGCGCCCACATCACGGGGATCGCCGTCACCTTCGGCGCGCATGGCTTCTGGCTCCTGGCCTCCGACCGGGGCAACCCGCTCGCCTTCGGCGATGCCAACGCATTCACGATGACCGGGGAGATCCAGCCGGGCTATGTCGGCCGTCACGTACCACCGTTGACCACCATCGTCTCGATGGCCCAGTGGGTGGCCAAGTGGGCAGCGCCGGGCAAGCCCCAGACCGTGGAGACCCAGTACGTGGCGCACTTCCCGGCCTATCGCGGCCACTCGGCCTCCGACGTCACCTTCACCGAGACGACGGAGTTCTCCTGGGCGCGCTGACGGGGTGACGTCCGCGGCCCTGCCGGCTCAGCGCCCTCGCCGCCGCTCTCTTCCCGCAGCCGGGCCTAGCGCCGGCTGTCCCGGCGACTCGCCGCGCTCGAAGCGTTCGACCCGGGCCTGTACGAGCGAGATGTAGTCCGGCCGGCCGTCCCGGCCGTCGGCCACCTCGCAGCCCACCCAGTCGAAGCCCTCCATCAGGGCCGCCTCCGCTGTCGCTCCGGAGCCGAGGAAGGGGTCCAGCACCAGGCCACCGGGAGGGGTGACCAGCCTCACCAGCCAGCGCATGAGCGGCAACGCCTTGGGCGTCGGGTGCCGCGGCGCCGAGGCGACGACCGGGCGTTCACGGCCACCGGTCTTGTCGATGAACCTGACCAGCGCATTGATGGCGTCCCCAGGTTCGGGACGAAAGGCCGGGAAGTAGCGGCTCGTACCGTCCCGACCGGACTGGCTCTCGATGAGCTGCACCGGGCAGCCCTCCTCACAGCTCCACACCGGCACCGTCTCCATGCTCGGCGTCCGGGCGTCCCCCCGGCCCACCTCCCGGCCCCGGCCCCAGTTGTTGGCACCCCCCGAGGCACCCCACTCGCGGGACCGGGCCGTTGGCACGGGGGTCTTCACTTTGGTGTGGCCGGTGATCTCGCACCCCGGAGCGTGCGTCATGACCAGGTTGGTGGGCCAGCGGCCGTCCTCGGCGAGGCTGCCGTCGACCCCGGTGCGCACGGCATGGACCGGCATGGCCCCCGTGCCCCAACGCAGGGCGTTGTTGCCCAGGTCCCCGTCTTCGAGGGGCTTCCGGGCCACGACCCAGAACTCTGTGGCCGGCTTGAGCGCTGTGCCCCAGCCCTCCCACTCGCGCGCTGCGCTCGTGACGTACCCCTCCGAGCGCAAGAGCTTGGCGAGGCGCCTCCGCTCCGGGGAGGTCGGAAGCCTGAGGCCCCGCTCCCATTCCGCGACGCGCAGGGCCGTCACGCCGCCGCCGAGCCGGTCGGCCAGCGCCTCGCGGCTCATCCGGGCCCTCTTGCGCCCGGCAGTGACGAAGGTGCCCCACTCCTCGGCGTCTGCGCTCGGGGACCGGTCGACCCATTCGCCGGGGCACCTCGACTTGGGGTTGCCGGTGGCGAAGTGGTGGGTTATCACGTCACGGACGTCGAAGCCGGCGTCCTCCAGGGCCGTCATGGTGTGGTGGCACGTACGCGGGAACGCCCACACGATGGCGTACGCGCCCGGCTTCAGGGCCCGGTAGGCCTCCCTGAACGCCGCTGTCAGGAAGGAGCGGTAGGAGGCCAGGGCCTCGGGCGTTGCCGACCCGTTCTCGTCGTCCGAGCCGAAGCGGTCCCATGCGTGGTCGCCGTAGTGGGTACCCGACGGGGGGTCGGTGACCATGGCGTCGATGGAGCTGTCGGCCAGCTCGGGGAGGCGGTCCCGGCAGTCGCCGACGAGGATGCGCGGGTCGATGACGGGACGGGCGCGACGAGGCATGGGTCTTGCATCGGCAGGCGCGGCGGACAGTGGAAGTGGCGGGGCCAAAAGTGACCAAGGCCCCCGAGCGACCACCTGTCGGCGGCCTCCAAGCGCCCCCGAGCACGGACTGTCCCGGGGGTAGAGGGCCCTCTACCCCCTCTGGACGGGCAAGCGGGAGCGAGGGGCTGGGGAGCCGCCATCGGCCTACGATTGTGGTGGGAGCGGGGGTGTACCCCTTGCCAGGAGGGTCGTGTGCGACTGCTGGTGGTGCCCGAAGACGTGGCAGAGCGGGTGAAGCGGACCGAGCCCGGGGTCATCGAGGTGCCCGTGGACGCCCAGATGGAGGACCTCGTGGCTCGGCTCATGCCTGGCGCCGTCCCTCGTGTACCCGGCGCCGACTGGACCGAGCAGGCCCGCCGCAATGCTCATCTCCGAACGGGCTTCCTGGCAAAGTTCCCCGTTCTCAGGGCCACCGAGCCGGCCGATCTGAGCGAGCCCGAGTCGAGAGGCCGGAGAGCCGCCGCCTCGCACTGGGCTTCCGCCCGGCGCATCTTCGGGGTCGACCTGAGCGGCCAGGTGCTCTACCCGGAGTTCCAGTTCGATGAGGCGGGCCAACCCCGGGCGGCGGTGGCCGAAGCCCTGGAGGCCCTGAGGCCGCTTCGCCTGTCGGACTGGGCCCTGGCGCTGTGGTGGGGCACCGGCTCCGAGGCTCTCGGTTGGCGTGCCCCGGCCGAGGTCCTCGCCGAGGAGCCGGAAGGCGTGGTCGCAGCGGCCCGCCTCGACGCCAGCAGCCTCGGCCGTTAGTAACGCGCAGCCAGGCGTGGTAGCGGGGCATCTTCTGGGGTCGGGCGCTTGAAGCGGAAAAGATCCGTGAAAAGTGTACGAGACGTAACGAGTCGAGTCGTGACGGGGTCTCCTTTCCACGGACTTTTTCCGTCAGGCCCCGGATGCCCCGGCGGTCAGAGCCCCTGTGGGCGAAGGAATCCGTTCTGGCCGGCCTTTCCCACCTGCCACTCTGCATACCAGTTGCCGCATCATCTCATCACACAATTGACAAGCCCAGCGCAGTCATGTTATTGCCATTTGCATGACCGTCATCCCCATACGCCATAATCGCTGGCGTGCAGACTGTCGACCACCTGGGCCCAACTGACCACGTCGGTTGCTGGGCCGTGCAGACCGCGAGCGGGTCGGTCCACCTGTTGGATTTTGGGTTGGTGCAGGTCACTCGGGCACGCGCCGCCGAGGAGCCGGTAGCCGACTTCGACGTGAGCGACCTCCGGAGCGACGGGGAGGCCGTACCGCTGCTCGCCATCGGGCCTGTGGTGGTGGGCCTGCCGCTCGCGATGGTGCTCCAGGTGCGCTCGGACGCGGTGAAGACGACCAGGCTGACGACGCCAGTGGTGTCGATCCGGCGCCTGCCGCCCGGGGACCCCGCGTCCGGGGACGCAGCGCCCGCTGAGGCGGGACATCACGGCCCAAGCGGGCCCGTTGAGCTTCCCGAGGTGGCGGCAGGCCCAGCGACCGAGGGCCAGTGATGGCCGAGCCGGAGGTCATCTGGCGTGACGGCGATCACTGGCGTGACCTCGCCGGCGACGTCCGGGCTGCGGGCGCCGCCACGGTCGTCTCTCTCCGGGGCACGACCAGGCTGGTCGATGTGGCTGGCGACCGCCAGCTCCGGTTGGCGCGGCCCGGTGGCCATCGCATGGACTTCGACGGCGAGTGGGTGACCCTCGGCCACTGGGCGCTCACTCCCTGCGGCTTGCTCATCGATGCTTGCGAGCACTGGGCGGCTGGCTCACCGGTGCGCCTCGTCCTGGCCGGCCTCGTGGAGGACTGGCCCGGTAGCGACGTGGGTGCCACCGTGCTCGAAGCGATACGGGCCGGTCGCGAGCCGACTGCACCGGGCCACCCCGACCTGGACTGCGGAGCGGCCTACTGTCCGAACGGGCCGATCGAGGCGTGGCGGAGGGCCAGGAGGGAGTAGATGGCCTCGCCCTCCCCCGGGGTCAGGGCCAGATAGGTCCGGCAGCCTTTGCAGCTCGGGAGCAGCTGCTCGCTCTGTGCCTAGTCCGGCACAATGAAGGGCATGAAGTGGTACGTCGAGGTGGCCGCCGGTGCCGTCGCAACCTTCGAGAACAGCGTGCCGTTCTTTGTCCCCGACGACCTTGGCGCCCTCCACGGCCCGATGTCTGGCACCGTGGACTTGCCACTGCACCTTGACTGGTCGCAGTCGTCTTCGTACGACCTCTCCCGGCCGAACAGATTGCGGTCGTTTTATGCCGCCGTCATCCGTGAGGCTGGCTCTGAACAAGACCTGGCGGACTGGCTCAACCGTGGCCTTCTCGTCCGGGAGTGGTGCCATCTGAACATCCCCGTCATCGCGCGTCAGACATGGGAAAGGGCCCATCCAGAGTTGAACGGCCGATCCTCCTAGTCTCGACAACACCACCACCACGACCGATAACCGTCACTGTCGGTTGGACTGATATCTGATATGTGATACGATGGTGGTCATGCAAGGCTGGGAGCTACGGTCACTCCGACAGGCGGCTGGGCTCACCCTCAGGCAGGTTGCTCGGGCTGCCGGGACAAAAGAGAGCAACGTGGCGGCTTACGAAAGAGGCGCCAAGACAGCGAACGCCGGCACCCTGGCGAGGCTTCTGGCGGCGATCAAGGCCGGGGCCAAGAGCCCGGTGCATGTCAACAACCTGATGACGGTGGCAGCCACGGCTTCAGCGGTACGAGAGGCCCTTCGCGACGGAAGGCCGGACGTCGAGGTGCTCCGCCTTGTACGCCAGATGATCTCGGACTCGAAGTGGGTGCGCAGCGAGGACGACCTGGCTACCTTTTACGCCCGGCCCTCGACGACGGGGGACCAAAGGTGGGACGCCATGCTGGCCGGCCTGGCGGAGCACCTGAACGTCCTGCATGGGCGCCGGGCACCTGCGTGGACGACAGGCTCAGGCCTCGACCACTTCTGGTTCTTTGGCACCGATCCCGCCTTCGACGCTCTGTCCTTTACCTCCACCCCCACGTCGCTGCGAGTGAGAGGTGTGGTCGTAGACGGTGCCGCTCTGGAGAGCGTGTAGTGGCCCAGGAGGGTTACTTCGACCGCGACAAGATCATCGAGCTGATGACCGAACTCGGGGCCCGGCTCGACAGCCAAGGGGTACGAGCCGAGATGTTCGTTGTAGGCGGGAGCGCCATGGCTCTCGCCTACAACCGGGACCGCCTCACCAAGGACATCGACGCCGTCTTCGAACCAAAGTCGGTGATCTACAAAGAGGCCCGGCGCATGGCAGCCGAAAAGGGCCTGCCGGAGGACTGGCTCAACGACGGGGTCAAGGGGCTCCTCCCCGACCGGCCCGACACGGGGGTACAGACCACCTTCGTGGCACCCGGCATAAGTGTGAGCGTGGCATCGCCTGAGTTCGTTTTCGCCATGAAGGCAGCAGCTGCACGCGTCGAGGAAGACACCGAAGACCTGAGGCTCCTTGCACAAATGCTCGGGGTCAGTACGGGCGCCCTTGCGCTCGACCTGGTCGAGCGCTTCTATGACAGGGCGAGGCTGTCGCCGAAGACCCAGTTCATCCTCCAGGAGACGTTCGCTGACGACGACACACGGCTAGCGGCGGCTGCTGTGAGAGTTGCTTCGACGACCGGCAAAGCGCTGCTCGGTGGGAGGCCGGGGACGGTGCGGTGTTCAGGCCACAACAAGGACGGTGCCCGTTGTAACCGCTACCTTTTGCCGGGTTCAGTGTGCCCGGCGCACGGTTGGAGAGCACCTGAGGCCAAACCCTAGGCGGCACCACGGCCCATAATGACCGTACGACTTCGGCTCGGCCTACGGCCGCCGTCGTCCCACGAGCCCTCTGTCCCATGCCCGTCGACCTTGACTAGGCCGTAGCGCCGAGGGCACCCCCGCCGGCCTCGAAGTACCGGTGCCGGAGATCGTCAGTCTCGGCCCTCCTCCTCCTCCTCCTCCTCCTCCTGGCCTGGTGCCTCCGGCAGCCGGCTCGACGAGACCCGCCGGCGGAAGAGGTCCGGGCGGCTGGCTGTCAGTGCCCTTCGTGGGCTCGGACGGGTGAGCCCGTCCCAGGACCCCCACCTCAACTGCCAGGCGTTATACTGAAAAGTATGGAGTCGGTGGCAGACACCATCCGAAATGCCCGAAGAGCCGCTGGGCTCAGCCAAGCGGAACTGGCCAAGGCCGTAGGGACAAGCCAGCCGGCCATCAGCCGGTACGAGCAAGGACGGGCTGTCCCTTCAAGGAACACGGTTGAGCGCATCGTCGGCTTCTGTGCTCGCCAGCGACGACGACCGCGAGAGGTGTTGGTGGACCACCGTCGCGAAGTGATAGACGTCCTGAAGAAGTACGGGGCGTCCAAGGTGCTCGTGTTCGGCTCCGTCGCTCGGGGCGAAGACGACGAGGGCTCTGACGTCGATCTGCTGGTCGACCACTTCGATAAAGGCGCCTATACCTGGGGGGTGCCCAAGGCGCAGAAGGAACTGGAAGCCCTCCTCGGAGTCAAGGTCGACGTCGGTGAGGTGCAGCACCTGCGCCCTCGTGTCCTGGCTGAAGCCATGCGGGACGTGCGGCCCTTGTGAGCCGGGGCCAACGGGGCGACGAGTTCCGGGTCGCGGACATACTAGAAGCGGTCGCCAACATCGAGGAGTTTGTCGCGGACCACGACAACCTGGCCATGAAGGTGTACCGCAAGGCGGTCCTGCACGAGATAGGGGTCCTCGGAGAGGCAACTGTGAACCTCTCAGAAGGTTTCAAGGCTGCTCATCCCGAAGTCCCTTGGAGGGAGATCGCAGGCGCTCGCAACAAACTTGTCCACGAGTACTGGGACACCGCCTGGTCGGTCATTGAGGCAATCGTGGCCGAAGACCTTCCGGCCCTCAAGCAGGCGCTATCGGCAGACCTAGAAGAGCGCCCGACCTCGGCTACGGTTGACGACTTCCTTGCCGCTGCCAACGAAAGGCTGCCGGTCGCTCAGGGAGAACACCAAAAGGGCGCCAATGACGTCTGCGGCGCCTGGATGCCCATCGCTCATGCTTACTGTGCTCTGCCACCGCACGACAAGGGCCACCACCGTTCGAAGCTGTCCTGAAGAAACCGGCACGGCCAGAGGCAGGTATTGGCCGAGGCTGAGAGAAGGCGGAAGTCTGGCGGGCCGGCCCGGCGAAGTCTGTGACCTTGCCAGGTCGGTAGGGTCGCGGCGACGGGGGATGCCTGTTCGGGGTGCCTCCCCCGGCTGGTGCCTCCGGCGGCCAAGACGACGAAGAGGGCGTCGTCGGGACGGCTGGCTGTCGGTGCCCCTTCGTAGCCTCGGACAGGTGAGCCCGGTCGAGCACCCTCCCCTCTACGAGGAGCGCTTCGTGTGGGCGTGGGACCTCGACCAGGGGCGTGCCGTGCGCATCGAGCGCGACGATGCCGGCCCGTGGCGCCTGGTCTGCCCAGTCGAGGGCTGCACCAGCCCAGCCATCAGCGGGGTGACACGGCTAGTGCCCCGTAGGAGGCGCCCGGTCGATGCGTAGGTGAGCCGCACGGTCCAGCGTTAGACCAGACCCCGCTGGCCCCGCCCCCGCCCCAGACCGCCGACGAGCGACCCCAGAACGGCCCGTTCGTGGCGGAGGGCGAGGTGGGGGCCTAGGGCTTAGTCATGGTCGTATAACGTATTGAAGCGCGCCTCGATCGCTAACAGGTGGAACGTGTCATCCACGCGTATCCCTAGCATTGGCAACTTATCACAATAGCGAAACACCGTGACTTTGCTTCGATCCGAAAAAAGCGCCGGAAGTGACAACTTAATTTGATCGACGGGCAGCGTTTCTGAACCCAGCCCGTGCCTGTCAGCCAATGTCAGCTCGCGCCAGGTCATAGATGCCCGCTTTTGCAGAGCATCAGCGAAAGCGACCTTTTGAGGATCTGACAGGCACGTGACATTGAAAGCGGTGTCGAGATGACGGAGACAGAACTTAGGCGTACTGAGATCATAGTTAGGGGGCGGCGTCGGGACGGGTAGACCTCTAGCGGCAGCGCGTCCAGGCTTGGAGCTTGTCCTCACAAGAAGTGGCCCGGCTTAGGCTACCCTCGCTTTGAAAAACCGCTCCATTTCGGAGGTAGGTATCTCGACGTTCCTGGAATCAGAGAAATGATCCCGCCAAGGGCTCTCGGCGTGAGTCATGTTCCGGAGCCGCCATGCCCCAAACTGCCCATATGTTTCCCACACCTGAATCAGGAGCTGCGTGGTTTTCGGATCGACGTCAGGCCAGTCAAATGGGTCACCGGGTTCGAGCGTGACATCCGCAGAGCCAAAAGACTTGAACTGATGGTACACAACAGGTACGACAGGACCATGGGACCAAGCTTGGATTGGGTCACTAAAGAGAGGCAGCCCCGTCTGTGCCAGATGGTGACCCTGTGAGTAATACAGGAGTTTCTGAACCTTGAGGTTCGACCGGTCGGCGTCGTCGGCCTCGGCGTAAGCTACGAACCACTTGGCAATAGTCTCCGCTCGGTAGGGTGGTGCCGGCTGACTACGGGGTGCCATCCCCTCTCCCTTCCCTGATCCATGGTCTTCCCTTGTTGAAAACCCTGTGGAAAACCCTGTGGACACCGCTCAGTGTACCACTCTGTCGACCGGCAAGAGGATACTGGCAGGTTGTGACGCTTCCGATCGGGGCGCAATAGATGCCGAGGTGCTCGACGATACGGGAGAGCGGCACAAGTCGAGTTCGACTCGCGGTTCGGGCCAGATGCCCGTCGTGTCAGGTGGTAGCCGCTGTTCCTGGGAACGGCGCCTGATGAGGCGACGCAGAAGACCTGGGAGCGAGGGGAGCAGGGGACTTCTTGACCGGTCATGCCGGAACGCAGCCACCAGGGGCATCGTCGACCTCCGGCCGCTCTCCCTGGCCCGGCGCTCTGGCAGCCAGCTCGCCGGTGCCGCTCCGGGCGCCTGGTCTGCCCGGTCGAGGGCTGCACCAGCCCGGCCATCACCACCCGCAAGGGGTTCACCAATGGCCGGGGCACCTTCGTCCCCGACGGCTTCCGCCACCTGCGGGTGCCCCAGCCCCGCCACGAGCCCGAGAGATTCAACCACCTCCAAGCCAAGCTCATGGTCCAGGGCTGGATGCTGTCCCGGGGGTTCTCCGACGTGGCCACCGAGCGCCACGACCGGGGCTCGGGGCGCACGCCCGATGTCAGTGGCACCTCGCCGGGGGGCCTGCGGGTGGCCTTCGAGGTGCAGTACGCCACGCTGTCGGTCAATGTCTTCGAGCGCCGGGACGAGGCCCTTGCCTCTGGCGGCTGGGTGCCCATCTGGCTGTGGGGGCACCGGGGGACTGGGGACCAGGTGGAGCTGAGGGCGGTCCACCAGCACCTCTTGGCCCAGGGCCGGCGGCTCTGGTAGGTGGCCCCCCAGGACTGCGCCATTGCGACCGCCGGCGCCCCGGCCCCTCGCCCGGGAGCACCGGGCCACGCCCTGGTCCGCCCTCCGGCCGGCGCCACCAGGGCTCAGCTGGTCTGGGCGCCCCTCGACGAGCACGGCCCGGCCGGCGGCCTGCACCACCCCAACCTGGACGAGCTGGCCCGGGCGGAGGCGGAGCTGCGCCACACCCAGTACCGGTACCTGGCCGGGCTGCTCGCCGCCCGCCTGCGTCGGCGCCGGGCGGTGGAGCGGTTTCTGGCGGCCGCCCAGCCCCGGGCTGCCAGCCGGCGCAAGGTGCTCCTTCCCCGCCTCAGCGCCCCGGCCATGCACGCCCACCCGACTTCGCAGGCCTCGGGCACAAAGGAGATGGCGGGACGCCTCGAAGCCGCCGGTCTCTGTTGGGCCCTCGTCGACATGCCCTACGACCACCTGGTGTATGCCCCGCCGCCGGAACGGCACGCGGCGGTACTGGCAAGGCTCCTGGAAGGGCGCCGTCGCGGGGCGGTCGTGGCGGTCGACAAGGTCGTGGCATACGTCGAGGACAACTGGCCCGGGGCCAAGTACTGCCGGCGGGCTGTCGTCGAGCTGCTGAGGCTGGTCGAGGCCCGCGGCCTCGTGCGGCTACGGGGCCGCCAGGTCGAGGTGCTTGAGCCGCTGCCGGGGCTGCCCGAGGCACCTGCTATGGCCGGGGCTCAGGCACCGCAGTGACCGGTCGTCGGGACGGGCGCCCGCCGGCGCTGAAGGTCTGTGGCAACTGGCTCGACGCGAGGTGCTGAGCCTCCGCGATATCGGCTCCACGTGGTCGCTGACAGGAGAGCGGTGTCAGCAATAGGAACAAGGCCGTCGTCGAGTTTCCTTAGCCGGCTGTAGAGGGCCTGCATGGAGCCCCGGTCGGGGAGGTGCTCGGTGCCTGCCGCTCGGGCGAGGACGGCCAGGGTGTTGGCGATGGTGATAGAGCCGACGCTACGGCCTTGGTTACGGAGACGGTCGAGACGCTGCTTCTCGGCAGTGGCGAGCCGGGCGCCAGCAGTCTCGTCGATGAGGACGACCACCTAGGCTCCGGCCTCGGCGGCGGCGACGGCGTGGGCGACGACCATGGTTTCGCCGAGGTCTTTCGCCCGTTTCTTCCGGTCCACCATGGGGAGCCCACTGATCCGCCCGACGATGGCGGCAAGCTCGTCGGTCACGTCGTCGGAGAGGACCTCCAGCCATTTCGTGGTCAGCTTGGCCATGACTGCCTCGGCGGGCCTGAAGCGCTGGTCGCTGCGAGACTTGCGGACCACCTCGGCGTGGACAGTCTCGGGGGTGCTGAGCGGCCCCAGGACGCCGATGAGGAGGCGCTCTTGGTTGATGGCGAAGAAGTTGAGAGCAGGGCCGGCGTCGATGATCGGCCGATGGCCCGTCAGCTCCTGTCCTCCGCCATGTCATCGAGGTCGGAGAGGTCGACTTCGACCTGGGGCAGGTCGTCGGGGCCTGCCCATGCCGGCGGCTGCACGTGAGGCACGAGCCCAGCAGCCTCAAGCTCGGCTTGGACTTCGCTGACCTTGACGTCCCGAAGGCGGGCGAGGGTCTCGACGGGCACGACCTGTTCCGTGTAGGCCAGGGTGGCCCGGGCCAGGAGCCGCTGGGGCGCACGAGTGCGGTCCGACTCTTCGCGAAGCCCCTGGTACTGGTCGGTCCATCCGAAACGGGCCGCGAGGACCGGGGTCGTGAGCTGCCGCCAGGTGTCTCCGGTTGCCTCGTCGATCAGCCCAGCACGCTGCAAGGCGATCGCAGCCATGGCTGGCGACACCAAAAACCGCTGGACGACTGTCGACAGGCCCGCGAGCCCGACCGGCCGCCGGCCGGCGAACAGCTCCTTCAGGCCGGCTTCGGGCACGAGCAGATGACGGGCGAAGGCATCGGCGCGTACCTCTTCGAAACTCCGGTCCGCCCGCCCTCCGCTGGCGGTGTCGTCCCAGTCGCCGAAGAGGACATGGGCCAGCTCGTGAGCGAGCGTGCTGCGCTGGCGCATCGGGTGCGGGGTCTTGGCGACGGCGACGAAGACTCTCCCTCGGGCGGGGTCGCGCATGGCCATGCCGTGCTCGTCGGGGGTGGCCTTTACCACGGTCACGTCGATCTCTGCCGTCTGCTCTATGAGCGCGACGAGGTTCCCGAGGGGCTGGTGGCCGAGACGGTACTCGGACCGGAACTGTTCCGCTGCGGCCCGCCCCTCGCTCTCGGCGGTCACGACGGGAAGGGGATGGCTTGGTCGTCGAGGTAGGCGTCCAGCTCCATGCAGTAGAGCAGCGCGGAGCGCATCTCCTCCATGCCAGCCCCGTTGGTCGCCCGGGCTGCGCATTGCACGCGGTCGGCCACCGACCCTGTGCCGGTCAGCTCCGCCATCGTCGTCCCGGTGGCCCAGGCGATCGTCGCAAGCTCAGGCACTTTCGGCGGCCGCTCCCCGCTAATGATCCGTGAGAGCGTCGGCTGGGAGATGCCCGTCCTGGCCGCCAGGGCGCGCTGGCTAAGGCTGGCAGCAGCCAGTGCCCGCTCGATCCGCTCACCTACAGTCATCTGCCCGCTCCTGAATCATCTGTCCTCTTGTTGATTCAGCGTAGCACCGACCGTGGCTTGACCGGTAGGGAGCATCAGCTGGCTTCGTTCGTCTACGCCCCGGCGAGGGAGTGCCACGCAGCGGTCTGGTCGTCATGGAACTGCTGAAGCTGATGTCGCTCGGGGCCTCGTGCGGCTGCGGGGCCGCCAGGTCGATGTTCTGGAGCCGCTCGGAGTTGTGCCCGAGGTGTTCGGGCGTAGGTACGTGCCGCCAGTGGGAGCCGCTGTCCTGGGAACGGCGCCTGGCCGCGCGCCGAAGTGGTGCCGGGACGGTCAGCGACATCGTGAGGTCCTGTGCGGCCTTGGGGGCCGAGCGTGTCCAACTCCACTAGGCGGTCGTGAGCTACAGCCGGGGATGGGGCTCTACGCCGGTCGCGGAGCGGAAGCCGTCTGGCGAAGACAGCTCACTGACCAGGCGCTCGACCCAAGCCTGGTTGTACAGATGGCGCTTCACCGAACCTACGTACTCGCAGTACCTGGTGTCCGTTACAGTCTCGTCCGGGGCTCCCTTTGCCGGGCGGATCTTGAGGTTCCGGGCGGCGGCAGTGTGCATGGTGGAAGTGAACTTGTAGGGGATCCGGTCTCGGACTGATTCGATGACCTGCGTAGCGATCAGGTTCGGCCGCGGCGGCGTCACGACCTTGGGGAGGACCGTGTACTCCTTTAGGGCTTGCCTCAGCTCCTCTGAAACCTCGCCTGGCTTGACGAAATAGGCGACGACATCGGGCCCGCGGCCTGATGCGGGGACCATTGGCAAGAAGGTCACCCGCAGCATGTACGTCGCGTCGTCGAGCAGTTCGTCGTTGAGCT
Organism: Actinomycetes bacterium; assembly: GCA_021809885.1. Classification (GTDB taxonomy): domain Bacteria; phylum Actinomycetota; class Acidimicrobiia; order Acidimicrobiales; family Palsa-688; genus JAKAQB01. The sequence continues at coordinate 20,373 of JAJZJY010000003.1, read as the reverse complement.
GTGACTGGCCGGCAAGATAGTTTTGGACGTCGAGCGGCAGGCTGCCCTGGAGCTTCTTCACACTGGCCAGGACTCCGGGGTCCCGAAAGCCCGAAAGTTGCAGCGGCACCGAGAGCACGTCGGCCAGCAGGTACTCCTTGCCAAAGTGTTCGTCGAGCACCGCCTCCAGGTTGACAAGGCCTGCCTGGGCCTGAGGTATAACCACGGCGTCCAAGGCGGGGAGATTACGGTGAGCGACCTGATTGCGGAGGCCGATCCAGAACTCGACGTTCCGGCGTAGACCGTGATAACGCTCTCCCGAAAAGGCAGCGGCAACAAGGTCCCCTGTCTCCTTGGCCCTATCTCGACCATCAATGCAGACCGGGCGCCCACTGTTGTCCAATTCCCTCCATTCCCGACCGGACTGCTGAAGCAAAGCGAGCGCGACGCTGTTCCAGGCGGTGACGAAGAGCAAGGCGAAGCTCTGTGACCGGAACGACGCGGTGGGGTCGTTCCAGGCTCGGAGAGCAGCCATTGCTGCATGGCGCCCGTGCTGAAGCTGGGCCTCCCACTCGTCCAAGTCCTGGCCTTGCGGGGCCACGCCGAGCCGACGGAGCTGGGCTTCCAGCAGATCGATGCGGTTCGTCTGCCTAGAGGGCCGGGTCGTCGCCACCCCCAGGACTTGGCGGACGAAGCGGTCGAAACGCCTCCCGTGAGCGCCGCCGTCGCCCCAGACGCGACGCTCGATCTGGCTCTTGGAGGAACCTCTGCCTTCGTCCCACTCCGCCAGCAGCTGGCGGGCGAGCACGACATCATCCTCGGATGGTCCAAGAGCCTCGTGCACAATGACCACCCCGCTAGAAGAGTGAGCGGCTGCTTATGGCCGGTGACGGTTGGTGATGAGATGTTCGACCTGCCGAAGGAGACCGAGGGCTGGCTGTTGTTCAGCCCTCGGTCTCGCGGTTAGCGCTGCTCGTCCAGCCACTTTTCAATGGCACGGCCAACGGGACCGCCGATCGCCGCGCCGATGGCAACGCCGATGGGGCCTCCGGCAACGCCCAGCACCGCACCGATCCCTCCACCAAGGAAGGCTCCGACATATTTGTCTTCTTCCTTTTTGGCGACCATATACCTACTTCCCCCTCCCAGCTTCGTTCTTGGCGGGCGCAGCTAGGACATAGGCTTGGCCCGGCTTTGGCGTAGGGGGCAACCGGTGGCCTTCAGGGTTGGTCACCTGCTTGCCAGTGTCGCCGCCCCTCGGTCCGACGATGTCGTACAGCCCTGAGTTCGGCGCAGGAGTCCCGGGTTTGATCATTTGCCTTTTATGGGCCATGATGGCTCCTTCCAAGTAGTGGCCAGGGCGCCGGACGGTTCCGAGGAGAACCGGTGCCTCTGGCCTTCTTCATGCTTCATGTCGCAACCATGGTCGCGCGCTATCGATCAGCGGTGTGGGATCTGCTCTGACCTGGGCTTTTGTGCTACCAGCATCCACCATCCCGAACGCCATGTTGCATATCGTTGTCTGCATGGCCACGAAGAATGACGCGAAGCAGGGGGGCGAGCCGCAGCCCATGTACGTGCGGCTGCCGGTCGACCTCCATGAAGCCGTTAAAGCGCGCTCAGTCCAGGAAGACCGGACCATGGCCCAAACCGTGCGGGTGGCGTTGCGCTATTACCTCCAGCAGACGAAACCGCTGGCCTCTTAGGTGTTGCGACGTGACCGTCGCACAGATGTCCCGCGTCATCCCGCCCTCGCCACCATCCGACGCCAGCTACAGCCCGAGCTGCGGCTTGCTCCGTGCCTGTTTCCCGACCTGACGGTCTCCGCCTCGGTGGATCTCATCGGCACCGGCACGGGCGGCGAAGGGGTCGGCTCGCTGGCGGCAAGGTTGGGCTACTGGACAGCCATAGGGTTGGGTACCTAGGAGGCCCGGGGAGGCCACTGAGGCAGCACAGTTGGAGCGGCCCGCAGACGCGAGGGTTGCGCTCCGCGGTCACCCTGTACAGCTAACCTCGGAGCGGAGGTATGCCGTGCCAGGCTCTAGCTGCGAAAACATGCTCATCGATCTGCTAGAGACATCGACCCGCGCCTGCGTCATCGCTAATGCTGATGGCTGTCATGGCACATGCTGCCAGCGGCGTAGTGCAGGGCTGGCTCCGTTCCAGCGCACGGATCATCACCGCAGGGAAGACGGCCCCGCTCCCGTCGTATGCGCCTTCTCCTCGGCAGCGGACGTCCGGGTTCGCTGGAGCGCCAGAGACGGCCGAGCTGCTCTTCGGTCGTTCCGGACCATCCCGTCCGGTGGCAGGGAGGAACCCATCTCCCCGGACCGTTCGTCCGAGGGCCCCGGGACGTCGGGGTCGTCTAAGCCCGTCAGTGCCCTTGCCAGCATCCCTAGTGCCTCGCCCCGCTGCGTAGGGTCGGTTACCTCGCACAGCCGGGCGTGCAGCTCGCAGACGGTTGGGACTTGCGGGTGTGCGAGGCCGGAGCGGTACCCGGCGAGCAGTCGCTCAACGTACGACATGGTGACCTCCATCGCGCCGAAGGGGCAGAGCCGGGGGAAGCCGAGGTTCGATTATACTCCGGGGGTGCGACAGTGACGCTCGACCTCGACAGGTTGAGGCCCGAGGCGCGAGTCCGTTTCCCGGGCCGCTCCGAGGTCGTCACCTTGGTAGCGGTGACCCCGGGGACGTACTGGCACTTCTTCTACGACGGTCCCTCGGGTACCGGCAAACATGTGCTGGCCGAGAGCGAGCTTGCTGCCGTCGAGGTTTTCGAGACGCCGGCAGAGCTGCGCTTCGACGGGGACCCGGTCCTGTTCCGCCTTGGGATAGAAGCCCATCGCATCCAGGTGGCGTTCGGTCACGAGATGGCGGCCTTGGCGGTGTCGAACATCAGCCCGTTTCCCCACCAGCTCGAAGCCGTCTACGACTGCTTCTTGAAAGAGCCGCGGCTTCGCTACCTGTTGGCGGACGACCCTGGGGCCGGCAAAACGATCATGGCCGGGCTCTACATGAAAGAGCTGGTCCTTCGGCGCGCGGGGGACCGCTTGCTCGTGGTGACCCCGGCCAACCTTCGGCCTCAGTGGGTCAGGGAGCTGGGCGAGCGCTTCGACCTCACCTTCATCGAACTTGCCGCCTCCCACTTCGACGCCTCGCCTACGGAGAACCCCTGGGACGCCTACGACCGGGTGGTGGTGAGCCGCGACTTCTTGCGTACCGAGCGGGCGCTCGAAGCCCTGAAGGCGGCTGAGCGAGACTGGGACCTCGCCGTCATCGACGAAGCCCACGGCTTCACCCTCTCAGTGGACGCCAAGGGTTACATCAAGAACAAGAGCGACCGCTACAAGGCGGCCGAGGTTGTGGCTCGCAAGAGCCACCGGCTCGTGCTCATGACGGCCACCCCGCACTCGGGGCGCAACGAGAGCCTCTGGGGGCTGTTGCGGCTTCTCGACATGGACGCCTGGGGGGACCGTTGCCCGCCTCCAAAGCGCTTCAAAGTGCCGCCGCAGTCCTACCGCAAGGTCTCCAAGGAGATCATGACCGACATGGCGGGCCGGAAGCTGTTCAAGGACCGGCACCCCCAGCGGGTGGAGTACGAACTGGCGGGCGACGAATGGCAGCTTTACGAGGCCGTCACCGATTTCGTGTCTCGCAAGTTGAAGGAGATCCGCGGCGACTACACGAAGCTGACCGCCGGCTTCGCCCTGGCCACCATGCAACGACGGGTCGCGTCGAGTACCCGGGCCATCCGCCGGACCTTGGAGCGTCGGCTGGACCGAGTGGAAAAGGCCATCGCCGACCCGGCCGAGTACCTGCGCAAGCGCAAGGCGTTCCAAAGGTCGCTCCTGCCCAATGAGGAGGACCTCGAAGAGCTTGACGAGGACGAGCGTTGGAGGCTGGAGGAGGCGGCGCTTGAGGAATGGCTCCCCGACACCGTGGCCGAGCTGGAGGCCGAGCGCGAGGCCCTAGTCCCTCTTCTGGCCATGGCGCAGGACGTTGAGGGCAAACGCAGCGAGCGCAAGCTCACAGAGCTGCTCGACCTAGTGCACAACTCCGGGCTCAAAGAGGACCGCCGCACGCAGCTGCTCATCTTCACCGAGCATAAAGACACTCTCGATTATCTAGTGGAGAACCTCTCCAAGGACTTCGCCGTCGCCCAGATCCATGGCCAGATGAAGCTTGCCGAGCGCATCGAATCGGAGCGCTACTTCAGGGAGACAGCCCAGATCATGGTTGCCACCGAGGCAGCCGGCGAGGGCATCAACCTCCAGTTCTGCCACTTGATGGTCAACTACGACATCCCGTGGAACCCCAACCGGCTCGAACAGCGTATGGGCCGCATCCACCGCATCGGCCAGACCGACGACGTCTACATCTTCAATCTGGTGGCCACCAACACTAGGGAGGGTTACGTCCTCAATTTGTTGTTGAAGAAGATGGAGAACATGGGTGTGGCGCTCGGTGACAAGGTCTTCGACGTCGTGGGCCAGGCCATCGGCACCAACCTCAGGGACCTATTGGAGAAGGTCTTGGTGGGGGAGCTTACGAAGGAGGAGGCGGCGGCCGAGTTCCATGGCGACCAGGTGGACCCGGCCACCAAAGCCAGGGCTGAGGCATTGCTCCAGAACGCCCTAGCCCGGCATCACCTCGACTGGGAGACCGAGCGGGACCGGGCCGAGCGCGCCGAGGAGCGGCGCTTGCCGCCGGCGTACTTCGAGCGGTTCTTCACCGAAGCCGTCTCTTACGCCGGCGGCAAGGTGACCCACCGCCTCGACCCCGGTACGTTACGGGTGGACCGCTCGCCGGACGTCCTGGTGGCCCGCAGCCGCACCGGCTCCGCACTGCGCAAGATCGCCCCGGAGTACAAGCGGCTGACGTTCGACAAGGCCGTCGCGCTCCGTCCTCGCCGGAGCGACGAGGAGGCGAGCCTCCCCGCAGCCGAGCTGTGCGGGCCCGGGCACCCTCTCTTCGACGCCCTCGTTGGCTACGTGATCGAGAACACTGCCAGGGAGGTTGCCAAAGGCGGCATCTTTTTCGACCCTGACCTGGCGAAGCCGGCTGTTCTGCGGTTCATGGTCGGCGATGTCGTCGACGGCAACGGCGAGCTGGTGCACCGAGCCCTTGCCGCGGCTCGCGTGGGCGTCGACGGCAGTACCGAGCCGGCCCGGGCGGCGTCGCTATTCGACCTGGTGTCCCCGAGCGGCGACGCGCGCGGCCCGGATGAAAGCTCACATCGGCCAGTCGTCGCCCCCCGCGCCGACCAGGACCTGCTCATGTGGGCGCGCCAGCACCTCTTCGAACGGCACTTCTTGGAGGTAAAGGCGGAGCGCGAGCACGTGGCGGACGTCCAGGAGGATTTCCTGCGGCGCTCTTTCAGCGCCCTGCTGGCGGAGGCTGATACGGCGGCCATAGCGGCTGAGGAGGATGTCGAGCGCTCGGCCCACGGCGCTGAAGGACGCCTGCGCATCGCCGAGCTGAACAAGGCACAATTGGAGCAGCGAAGGGACAGCCGCCTAGCCGAGGCAGCGCGCGGTCGCAGCGTCAGCCGGGGCGATGTGACCGTTATAGGGAGCGCACTCCTCTTGCCGTTGCCTAGTGGGGAGGGCTCGGGGACCGGAAGCTCGGCCGAGGGCGACGCGGACGTGGAGCAGGTTGCCGTAGGAGTGGCGCGCCGCTACGAGGAGGCCCGCGGCGCCGCCGTCCGGTCTGTCGAGGCCGACAACGTCGGCTTCGACCTCCTCTCTACGCTGAGCGGAGAACGTCGCTGCATCGAGGTCAAGGGCCGAGCCGGGGTGGCCCGTGTGGAGCTGACCTGGAGCGAGTTCGCCAAGAGCCAAGAGCTGGGAGATGATTACTGGCTTTATGTCGTCCTGGACTGTTCGGGACCGGCGCCGCGCCTATACAGGGTCCAGAACCCGGTCAAGGCCCTGGCGAGCGCATGGCAGCCCTCCCTCGATGTCCGCTACCGGGTCGAGCCTGAACCCGTGATCGAAGCAGCCAAGGGAGCGCGAGCATGACGAACGACCGGCGCTTGATCGAGGTCGAACTGCCCCTCAAGGAAGTGAACCAGGAGTCGGCCCGCGAGAAATCGTTACGCCATGGCCATATTTCGACTATGCACCTATGGTGGGCGCGTCGGCCCTTGGCAATGAGCCGTGCGGTCGTTTTCGGTACGCTACTACCTGACCCTGGACACGAGGAACAACGAAAAGACATCCTCAAGCTCATTGCCGCTGCGGCGCCGTTCGAGGCCTCAGTCCGTGACGACAAGATCGACCCCCTCCGCAAGCTCCTAGCTGAGGCGTACCCGGACGGGCCACCCAAGGTGCTCGACTGCTTTGCCGGCGGTGGGGCGATACCGCTCGAAGCCCTCCGATTGGGTTGTGACGTGACGGCGGTGGACTTGAACCCGGTTGCCCACCTCATCGAAAAGTGCGTTCTGGAATACCCTCAGCGATTTGGGCACTCCGGGCAACTTGGCGGCAACCCGCTGGCCGACGACTTCGTCAAGTGGGCTGGTTGGGTGCGGGAGAGGGTCGAGCCGAAACTGGCAAAGGTGTTCCCGGCCGGCCCCGATGGGCGCCGACCCGCCGTTTACTTCTGGGCGCGGACCATGTCGTGCCCGAACCCGTCGTGTCGAGCCGAAGTCCCGCTGCTCTCGTCGTTCTGGTTGGCTAATAGCAACCGCCGCAAGGCATGGGTAAAGGTAAACGCACGGCTAGGCGAGATCGACCTCCAGATTCTAAGCGGCCAACCACCCAAGGGGGCGTCTCTAGACGACGGGACGGTGAAGGCCAGTTCGGTTACGTGCCCTGCCTGCGGCACGTCCACGGTGGCCAAAGACGTCCGGAGCTATGGCAAGAAGACCGGTTTTGGGCGTCGCCTTTACGCTGTGCTGGACGTCGATCCTGGCAACCGGGTCTACCGATCTCCGCGGCCGGATGAGGTGGATGGCGCCGACCGCCTCGCTACCGATCTTCTCGACGAGCTGGAGGACTTGTCTGACGGAACTTCCGCCATGCCCGATGAGCCAATGGTTAAGTCGCAGTACCGCCGCTACGGCAATCTTGTGTATGGTATCGATACGTTTCGAGGGCTCTTCAACGATCGCCAACTCTTCGTCCTCGGATCTCTCTGCGAAGCCGTCCGCGCCGCCTATAGCGAAATGGTGTCGGAGGGTATGGAGCCCGAACGGGCACTTGCTGTCGTCACATATCTAGGGTTCATGATCGACAAGATTGCTGATTACAATTCGGCCTTCACCAGTTGGGCCACTTCTGGTGAGTTCCTACGCGGCACTTTTGCACGGCAGGCCATTGCCATGGTTTGGGATTATGTGGAGACCGATGTCTTCCAGCCTAAGGGAGGTATATGGGAGTCGCACATCAAGTGGGTAGAACTTGCTGTGCGCCACTGCTCACTCATCGACTCAACTAAAGTTGCCACTTTGCGCGGAGACGCTCAACATCTGGCGTTTGCCGATGGCACGTTCGACGGCGTCATAGTTGACCCCCCATATTATGATGCTATCCAATACGGAGACCTGTCTGATTTCTTCTATGTATGGCTCAAACGTTCCGTCGGTCATCTGTACCCGGCAGTGTTCGCAACACCCCTTACTCCAAAGAATCAGGAAATTATCGAGAGTCGGGCGGATAAGCAGTCGCCGGAGTACGTATCCCATGACGAGTTCGAAAGGCGACTTCAAGCAGCTCTAGCCGAGATGACGCGGGTTGTGAAGCCAGATGGCCTCGTTGCGATCGTGTTCGCTCATACAGACGTGGAGGCTTGGGAACGTCTCCTCACGGCGCTGCGCGCCGCGAATCTGGTGGTTACGACATCGTGGCCGATGCGTTCTGAGCGCGAGGCGCGCAGCACGGCACAGATAAGCGCCGTACTTGGCTCGTCAGTCGTACTAGTGTGCCGCCGTCAAGAGGCGGAAATGGAGGGCTTCTACGACGATGTAGTGCGCTCCTTGGAGCAACGCATCGCTGAGCGGCTGAGCGACTTCGAGGAGATGGGACTGACTGGTGCTGATTACTTTGTGTCGGCCATCGGCCCGGCATTCGAGGTCTTTGCCCAGTACGGCCATGTCGTCAAGCTCTCCGGCGAGGAGGTCAGTGTTGCTGAGTTGATGGTGCTCGCACGGAGGGCGGTTGCACACCACGCGATGCGCCGCCTCCTCGGAACCGAGTCCCTTTCAGCTCTCGATCAAGAGTCGCTTTTCTACCTCACATGGCGCTGGGCCTATCAAAGTGCATCGATCCCAGCGGACGAGGCTTACAAGCTGGAACGAGCCTTCGACGTTGACCTGGGCCACCTCTGCCGCGGTAGCGGTTTTGCACGCCAGGCTGGTTCCAACTTCAGCCTGCTCGGGCCGCAGGACCGTAAGGGTTTCAAGCTCACAGCCTCTCCGGCATTGGTAGACGTGCTCCACCTAGCGTGCCAGTTGTGGGACGGTGGTCGCCGAAAGGAGCTGGAATCTGTGCTCGGGGCTACCGGGATGGGCAACGAGCCGGGCTTCTGGGCGGCGGCCCGGATGCTTGCGGAAATCCTTCCAGAAGCTGACAAAGAGCGCACGATGTTGCTCGGGCTCACTGGCAACCGGGACGCGCTGTCAGAGGCCGCAGCTAGGTCGACTTCGACGGTCGAGGAACTGACTCTGTTCGAGCCTGGGCAGGCTCGGCTCTTCTGCCCCGGGCAACCGTCGTTGTTCCAGCGGGGGCAGAAGTGATGCTAGCCAGCGTTCACCGTGAGAGCGTGGCGTACCCATCGCGTGAACGGACCGCAAAGGAGAACTCTCGATGAGCATGCTGCCTCCTTGGCGTGAGGTCGCCGAGCCGAGAAGGGACATCGCCGACGGTTCGTTCGACGAGTCCCTGTTTGCAGCGGACCTCGGCCTGGTGGACCGCCAGCGCGGGCCTGCTGACTACCTGGACCCAGTCAGCTTTTGCGAGAAGACCTATCTCACTGAGGCGTTACGGTCCTTCCTAGGTGAACTGACGGCTCGGCTGTCGGGTGATATGTCCGCCGCCGGCGTCTACCGGCTCCAGACCGAGTTCGGTGGCGGCAAGACGCACACGCTTCTCGCGGCATACCACCTTTTCAGGGACCCGACGAAGGTGGCAGGCACGGCTTTCGTTGGCGAACTGGCCAAGGCCCTGCGCAGAACAGACTTCCCGAAGGCAAAGGTAGTCGTGCTTGAGGGAGGGGCGCTCTCGGCTGGCAAGCCGGACCCAGATATCCCCGACGCCGAGGTGTACACGCTCCTTGGCCAGCTCGCCTACCGTCTGGGTGGTGCCGCCGCGTACGCCAAGGTTGCGGACCAGGACCGCCAGCTCTGGGGCTCTTCGACCACGCAGTTATCAGCCTTGCTGGAAGCGAACGCCCCCTGCGTGGTCTTGCTCGACGAGGCGCTCCAGTACCTGACCAAGGCTTTGCCGGTCGGTGCGGGAGAAGGCAACCTGGCCTCTGTCACGCTCACGTTCATCAAGGAGCTATGCACCGCGGCTGCCAGTGTCCCGGGCGCGGCCGTCGTTGCCACACTCACTTCGTCACACCTGGAGGACTACGCAAGCCTCCACGGCGAGGAGATGTTCGAGCGCCTCTCCAAGGTGGTGGGGCGCACCGAGAACATCGTGACCCCGGTGGAGGGTGACGACATCTTCCCTATTCTCCATCGGCGCCTGTTCACGACCATCGGCCCCGAGGCCGAGCGCCGCGCGGTGGCCAACGCTTATGCCGACTGGTACGAGTCGCTGGGTGACGCCGTGCCCGCCGCGTACCGTGAAGCCACCTACCGGGACCGGCTCGCGGGCGCGTTCCCTTTCCATCCCGAGCTGGTTGACATCCTTACCAACCGGTGGGGGTCGCTGTCGGGGTTCCAGCGCACCCGGGGCGCGCTGCGTACCCTCGCCCATACCGTAAAGGCGCTCTCGCAACAGGGCCCCCAGGCGGCACTCATCCATCCGGGCGACGTGATGCTGTCAGACGCCGGTATCAGGGGAGAAGTGGTGCGCTTCGCCGGTGAGAGCTACAAGTCGGCGCTGAACGCTGACATCATCAGAAGTGACTCGAAGGCACCTGAGGAGGACCGCCGTCGCGGGGGACAGGTGGAACAGCTCCGCCTCGCCACCGGGCTTGCTACTACGGCCTTTCTGCATTCGTTCGGCTCGGACAAGGTGCTCGGCGCCTCGGCAGCGCAGATGTTGGTTGGCGTTGGCCGTCCCGGGCTGTCTCGTGGCCTCATCGAGGATGTGCGGGACACACTGGAGAACTCCCTTTGGTTCATGCGCCTCGAAGGGGGCCGTTACCGCTTTACGACCGAGCCCAACCTGAACAAGGTGGTGCTCGAACGTGAAGGTGCGATAATTGACGACCGGATCGACGCCCTGCTGCGGGAAGCACTGGGCGCGGTGGCGCCTAGCTCGTTCGAGCTGCGCGTCGAGCCTCGGGTGGAAGGCTCCGCTGACCTCCCGGACACCCAGCAACTAGTGCTGGGTATGCTCGACTTCGGTTGGCGTGTCGGCGGGGACGAGACCGACGAAACCCTCAGGGTTTCGCGAGAGTTCCTGGAGCACCGGGGGTCCAGTTGGCGGTCCAACAAGAATGCAGCGATGCTGGTCGCTGCCGACGGCCCTTCAATGTCAAAGGCAAGGGGGTCGGCACGGACCCTAGCGGCCTTGCGGGACATCAGGGACGACAAGCACCGACTGGGGCGCTTCAACGCCGAGCAGCGCGAACAGCTGGCCAAGCGTCTCGCGGCGGCCGAAGAGCGCCTTCCACAGCAGGTCGCCATGGCTTACCGGCACCTATTGCTCCTGGGTGAGGGGGACGGCGGTGGTGCGAAGCTCGACCATGTCGATCTTGGACCGGGCAAGGTGGACGCCCTCGTCGGGCAGCGGGTCCTTGACCACTTGAAGGGCGCGGACCGCTTGGTCAGCGCACTTGCGCCCGCGGCGCTCCTGGCGGCGCGCTTCGGGCTGTTACCGGAAGGCACGGATGCGGTCGAACTCGATACGCTGCTCGGCTACTTCTACCGGCTACCGCGCCTGCCGAAGCTCACCAGCCCTGACGTCCTGCGCCAGGCCCTGGCCGAGGGGGCGGCCAAGGGTCTCTTCGGCCTCGTCAGCGGGTCGTCCTGGGACTCAGAGGACGCCCTGGTCCGTTTCGCGGAGCAAGTCGCCGCAGACGAAGTGCAGTTCCAACCGGGCACCTGGCTGGTCCGTGCGGGGGTCGCAAAGGGCTTACGGGCCCGGCGTCTAGATGACGCATCAACGCCTAGCGAAATCCCCGCGCAACCGACGCGTACCACGACCATCAGCAGCTCTGTTGGCGATGGTTCTGGTGGAAGTACCATTGCCGACCCTGGCGCCGGTACGAACGCCAGTGTCGGGGCTGTGACCATTCGGGTCGGCGGGGTCCCTGGGACCAAGGCTCGGGAGGTCGTGAAGGTCGCGGTCGTCCCGTTGGGAGCGTCCAGCGCCGACGTGACAGTTGACTTCGTGATCCGAGCAGAGGGTGGCCTTGCTGGCATCCCGCGAGAAACCCTTGAATTGGTGGTGCTCGAAGGCCTTCGTCAACTTGGATTTAGTGACGCTAACGTTACTATCGAAATGTAGCTCGAATGGATGCTGAAAGACAGAAGTGCGGCCCGTTGATCGACCACTGCGATGTGCCGGCGCGGCCCGCGGCGCTACGTCCGGCTCGTGCACGTACAACCCACAGCCAGGTTGTCTGAGCGGACGACGACTCGGTACGTGAACGGTCGGGGCGTGCGCGGATCGGACGAGCGCGATCGGCTTAAGTCAACTGTGCCGGCCGGCGGGGGAACTTGCCGTCTACCCAGCTAGCTTGCCGTCTACCCAGCCGTCTACCCAGCTTGCTTGCTGTCTACCCAGCTTGCTTGCTGTCTACCCAGCTAGCTTGCCGTCTACCCAGCTTGCTTGCTGTCTACCCAGCTAGCTTGCCGTCTACCCAGCTTGCTTGCTGTCTACCCAGCTAGCTTGCCGTCTACCCAGCTTGCTTGCTGTCTACCCAGCCGTCTACCCAGCTTGCTTGCTGTCTACCCATTTGCCCAGCTACCACGCCAGCTAGCTGCGCTCGGCAGGCGGCAAGGTTAGCGCCTGACAGGGCTGACCTGCGGGAATGTGAACGGTAAGGACCGGGCTCTCGTCGATGGCGAGCAGGTCCGGGTCGGTCGCATCGATCCAGGCCGCGGCGCAGCCGGTGCCGCCCATGACGGCCACGCCGGCACCGGGGTAGTCGGTCGGGTCGCTCGACCCGGCCACCGAGAAGACCGTCTCGGACGTCGACGGGCCGGCCGTGACGTGGTCGACCGGGTTCGCTTCGAGGTCGGCGGTGATGTTGGCCGGCGTGATGGGTTCGCCGGCGCCGAGGGTGTCCATCTCGGCGACTGCTACGGCCTGGACGTTGGCGCTGGCGACCATGCTGCTGACCGGGGCGGCGACGGCATTCAGGAGATGTGGGGCCGCGCCGGCAGCTGCGGCCCCGAGGGTAATTGTGGCTACAAGCGTGCGAATGATCATCGTGGAGGCCTCCTTTCTTGTCGTGGCCTCTACGAATGACCTTGCCTAGGCCGAACAGCTGAACTGTTAGCCGTCTGGCCGTGCAGCTTGGCTACCGGCTGAGCCTCCAGCCGTCGATCCGTATCTTGCCGTGACCGGCGCACATCTCCACCACCCGTGCCTGGATGGCGGGGTCCTCGCGGAACAGGCGCACGAGGGCGAGCAGCTCGTTCTCCAGGGTTGTTTCTTCGGCGATCGCTGCCAGTTTGAGAGCCTTCCAGTCATCGACCAGCAAATCCAAGGTCAGCCGCTTGTGCGGTTGGTCGGCCGTCGGGGGAGCGGATGCTGGACTCTGCACGGCGGCCACATCGGCCGGGCCTGGCGGCGGGGATATCTTGGTGTCCCTCTTGGGTTTTACTGCCCCAAGAAACTCGTCGAGTTCGCTGTCTGTCATGATCATTGCCTCCTTCAGGCCGCGAGGGCCAGGTCGAGCACGCGGGCCACCTGGCCGAAGATGCCGATGTACCTGGCGTCTGGTCGATGCCCGTAGCTGGTGGATATCGCCTCCCGGAGGGGGATGACCTCGGGGACGACCGGGTAACCGCACGTCTGGAGCGCCTGGCGGGCGAGTCCGAGCGCCTTCGCCCCGGCCCGTGACGTCATGAGCACGGCGATAGGCCGGCCGGCGCTCTCTGCCAGTTCGGCCGTGGCCCCCACCCGAGCAACCTCCAGCTTCGATGGCCGAGTCGGGATCACGACGATGTCCGCCGCGCTCATCGCAGCCGCCACCATAAGCCGGTCGCCCGGTGGGGTATCGATGACGACGTGGTCGTAGCCTGCCGCCAGCGAGTCGATGGGCCGGAGAACAGCCCGGAAGGTGTCGGCGCCCTGGGGGGCCAGCGCCACCAGCTCGGCACCGAGGGGCTCGCCAGCACGGGTGGCGGCGTTGCCCCAGTCGAGACAACTGGCCTGGGGGTCCAGGTCGACCAGCAGCGTCCGGCCGGTGCCGGACAGGTGTTGGCTCAGGTATACGGCAGTGGTTGTCTTCCCTACGCCGCCTTTTAGATTTGAGATTGCGACCCGCATGGGCCCCCTCCCTTCGTTGGCCGAACTGTCAACCGGGTGGCCGTGCTCGCGGTGGGGCAGTGTGGCCGTCCTACCGACAACCTTGCCGACCACTAGCGCCGTCGAAGTGCGGGCCGAAGTCAGTGACGGCAAAGTCCCGGTGGGCCGTGACTGAAAGTTGCCATGATGACATGGGCTTCTGCGCTCGTCCGGCGCAAGAGCCAGGCATTCGGTGAGGGGGTAGAGGACGCTTTACCCCCCTCTTCTGGTGATGTCGACAGTTGGCCGCGTCCCCTCAGGCCTTCGTCACTGTGATCGCCCACACGCCGTTGGTCATCGCCTTAAACTGCGCCCAGCTGAGTTGCGCCTCGGTACCCCATGTGACGATTAGTGGCCCATAGTTGGTGTCCCCGACCACGAGCCATAGGTGCTCACCGCCACCGAACTCATCGAAGCCGAAATCGGCAGGCAGGTTGGCGCTGGCGATGAGCGGGTGGCCATCGGCGAGCTGGGCCCCCACGGCCCCGACTGGGAGCGACTCGACGCTCGCGAGCCTGGCACCCCCGATCTCCAATATGACCACAGCTGCGACATTGATAGCCCGATGTCATAGTGCCCGTAACCATCAGCCGTCATGGCAGCCCAATAATCCGCCACGACGACCGCTGACGGGGGAGTGACCCCGGTGGTTGTTTCCACCCAGTCGGCGGCTGTGGCGAGCGTGCAGTCCCCGATGTGTGCATTGCCGTCGAGGCGGTACTGCATCCGCCCGAGGTCGACTGGGGCGACTATGCGGACGGTGCTGGTCACCTCGTCGGTTATGGACCGCCCCGGTGCCGATCGGTAGGTGGCGGCGATCGTCTGGTCGCCGTAGACGCCCCAGTCCACTGCACACCCACCCACCGGGCGCCGGAGTGTGATCGTGACCGAGCACCGGGCCAGCGGAGCGCTCCGGTACGCCCAGCTGAGGCCGGCCTCGGCGCCCAGGACCTGCCAGGTGAGCTTGCCCGCCGCCGGGAGGGGACAGGGCTCGGTCTCCCCATCTCGCAGCCCACAAACCCCATGGACCGTCGCCACGTACCGGACGACCAGTGACCGTGTGGTGCCGTGACGGGTGTCCGATGTAATCGCTACGGTCGCCCCGTCCCACTTCACTGGCGAGGATGACTGCGGCGCACGATAAACCGGAGCTGGCTGCGGGGGATCAGTTGGCGTCCCCGTCGGGGTAATGCCGGTCCGGTGGTCTGGGACGGCGGTCGTACTGCCGGGGACCGGCTTCGACGAGCGCGGCGGTGCGGACGAGGCGGTAGCCGTGACGGACGGTACGACCCAGGCGGCGGCGGCGACGATGATGGCGGCGGCTCGGAGGGCCAGAGGAGTGCTCATGACCCGGGACCTTGCCTATGCCGCTGTCCTGGACGGTCAAACGGTCAAACGGTCAAACGGTCAAACGGTCAAACGGCAAACGGGAAAAACGGCGAACCGTATGACCTGCCACACGGCTAGACGGTCACACGTGCCCGGCAAGGTAGATGAATGGCGCTGTACCGTCTCAGATGCAGCTCACTCCCGCCTCTGATACGGCACATTCCTGCCGTCGTTATGGCTCACTGGCAGCACGGTCCTAGCTCAGGTATGGCTCAGTGGCAGCACAGTCCTACCTGGGGGGCCGTCGAAGACGGTCACCAGTCCTGGACGGCGGAACTGCCAGACTGACGACCGTCCTCAGGGTCCAACAGGCACTCAGGCGATGCGCTCGGCCTCGACCATATGGGCACACGGGCCGTCCCACGGCCGGTCGAGCCACTGCCCACATGGGCAAAAGACGGCCCGCCACGCGGAATGTTCGCAGTTGCCGTCCTTATCTGGCTCGCCGGCGCAGATCAGCTCGACCTCGTGGTAGCCGTTACGGTTGCCGCCTTTCCATGCCACGAGCACCGTCTTGCGTTCGCCGCAGCCGACGCTGGCAAGCCGGTCGGCACTGGTGCTTCCCGTGGCGACCACGGCCTGGGGGACCGCAGACTGGCGCCCCTCAGGCACCGGCTGCGGCCGGAACCATTTGGCCGCGTCCCCCGCCCGGTGCCAGAAACGGCGTCGGGCCGCCGAGCGAGCCGACCTACGGGCCGTCCGAGCTGCCACCGCCTCGTCCGAGCCGTGTTGCTCGTGCCAGCGCCTGATGCGCTCGGTGACGACGGCTGCGGCCCGTCGAGCGGCCAGCTTGGCCCGGTGTGCGGCTGCTATGGCGTGGTGGGCGGCCCACTTGATGGCGGTCCGCACCGCTCCGAACAGGCTCCTGAGGGTTGTTATCACGTGCTACCTCCCTTGCTGTCGAACGCACAAACGAACGAACGAGCGCATTTGGCCGCGTCCCCGGTAGACGATCCTCTACCGTCTACGCAGCCGGCCGGATGAGCAGCGAGTGGATCGCTGCGCTTACTGCCGGGTCCGACCTGGCGGGCCCGCCAAGCATGGTCTTCAGGGGTGCGAGGTTGTCAGCCGAGATCGCCGTGACGCCGTCCCGAGGCCGGTAAAAGCGCAGGTCTAGCTTGCCTTTTCCGGCGACCTGGACCAACAGGGCGCCTCGCACCCGGCACCCGGGCGGGAGATAGCAGCTCAGCCGGTCCACGGCCATACCAACCGTGTGCTTGTCGGCCGGCCGGAAGCGCCGCCAACCCCGAAAAGTGCCGAGAAACGGCACGGTGACGATGCGACCAGCCCGCCAGCGCTTCGAGTCGAGAACGATTATTCGGTGTCCCCGCACGATGATGTGGTCGATCTGGCCGTTGCCACGCTCTGGCCTGCCGTCGCCTCGCTCCGGTACCCGGAGGTCGTGGAAGAGCAGCACGTCCGGGTCCCCCCGGAACGCGGCAGCAAGCAACCGAGCCGTCTGCACCTCGCCCTCGTGGCCGTGGAAGCCCGCCTTGCCGAACTTGCCTCGGCTTTCATTCGTTGTCAGTGACCCGCCGGCCGCTCCGTAAGCCCGTGCCATGGCGCTCCTCTCGCTCGGGCGGCCCGATGCAGGCCGCCTGGAGAGGACCTTGCCGGGGCGTTGACCGCGAAAAGCCATTGCGAAAGCGAGCATTTGGCCGCGTCCCCCTGCGATCCGGAGAGCGGGGACGTGTCATGTCATCGGGAGGGCCGGCTCTTCGCCGGGATCACTTGGTGTCCCGGGCGTAAAGCCGCCTGTGCTGCGAGGAGTAGTTAGGGCCTATGCCACGTCGCCGAGAGGGGGCAGTGGCGGCAGTGGCGGCCCGTCGTCACCCACCACCTCGGCTGCGGCGCTCTTGGGTCGGCGCCCAGCCGGCTTCGGCTCGGGCGGGGCGTCCTCGGGACGGGGCGAGCCCGTGGCAGCCTTGGCCTTGCCTTTGGCCGGCTTGGGCGCAGGGGCGACCAGTTCGAGCGGTTCGGCGCCCGGGACGTTCGCTGCGTGCATCACCGCCGGGATGTTTTCGGGCGGGCAGTAAAACACCTGGACTAGCTGGGCGTCGTCGGCTTCGGACTCGATCACGGCCCGCCCCTTGGCGCCACGGTGCACGACCGGGGCACTGTTAACGTCCCGCAGGCACATCCGCCTGGCTATCTCGTCAGATTGGCCGCAGAGGATCCGGGTGCCGGTGTTGGCCTTAATTTCCCCGGCGAACACGGGGGTGTCGGGGCGCTGCATGCCCAAAATGAGGTGAACCGAAGCAAACCTCGCCTCCCTCGCCAGGCTGCCGATCGCATCGTCGATGCGGTCCTTCACGCTGTTTATGGCCTGGGCAGCCTCGGTCTTACTTTGGATCCGGCTGAGCAGCGAGAACGTCTCGTCGACGACGACGAGCATTGGCCTGGGCCGGATGTCCTCTGGTAGGTCGATCACCTTGGTCGCGCCGCCATGCTGGTCCAGGAGGACCCGGCGCCGGTGGACCTCGGCCACGACGGTCTCCAGAGCCAGCGCAGCCTGCTCCAGCTCAGTAGCCAGGACGCGGCACCAGGGGCTCAGCGGTTTGAAATCGACCCCACCCTTGACGACCTCGATGACGGCCAGCTCCCAGCCCCGGAGGAGCGCCTGAGTCGCCAGGTCCGTGATGGCGACCGTTTTGCCTGAGCCCGTCTTACCGGCAACCAACATATGGGGATCCTGGAGCACGTCCACGCTCACCACGCGATCGGCTCGGGTCAACCCGAGCGGTAGCACGTGCCATGGGGTGTCGGGCACGGTCGGCATGGGCGCCGTCGTGGCGATCAGGGACTCTGGACGTACCTGGATCTGGCGACCCACCCCGTCGTGGTGCACCACGTACTCGTCGCCGAGACTAAGGCGCACCACGTCGGCGGTGCGGGCCACCACCGGTGCCCCGCAGTCTCGCGTCAGGGTGCACACCGCCCCGGAGGGGCTCCCAGGCACAGGCTGGACACGGACGCTGGCCACCTTGTCAGCGCCCGCGGCAGCGGCGAACACCTCGCGAAAACGACGCTCATCCTCCAGGTACAGCTGCGCCGATGGGCCACGGCGCACCGCCAGCACCACCATGCCGAGTACCAGCAGGACGTCGCCTCCGTACTGCACCAGGCTCGCGAGCCCTACGGCCACGCCCACCCCACCGACCACGACGGCCGCTATGGGCACACGGTCCTCCGTCGCCGCCACCCGGAGCGCAGCGTGCCACTTCGCTTCGCCGGCCTGGGCATCGCCGGCACCCCCGCCCAGGCTCCAGGCCCGCCAGAAGCCCAGGGTCAGCACGCCCAGGCAAAGCCCTACCCGCCAGCCGAAGGGCAGCGAGCCGAGGCCGGTGGGGACGGCAGCCAGGGCGGCCGTGGCGACCAGCCAGACCCCGCTGGCGGCCTTGTGGCTGCGGGCCTCCTCGGCCAGCTTGCCCTGCTCCGCCCGGGCGGCCTTGGCTCGTCGGTGTCCCCACTCTGCGACCGCAACGGCCAGCACGAGGACGATGGCTCCGACCACCACGTAGAGCCCCCAGTCGGAGACTGAGGCAGTGTGACCGCCATGCTGCTTCGCTCCCGACAGGAGGTGCCGGGCGCCTGTGCCGGCGGCATGGAGCGCCCGCCCCAGGGCATGCCAGCCCAGCCAGCCGAGCCACACGAGCAGTACCGTGACGAGCAGCCTGGCGATGAGGCGGTGTGCCGGCAGGCGTAGGCGCCCAGCCGGCGCATAGACCAGCCGCAGGAGCGCCCTAACCACTCCCCAGAGGGCGTGGCCGAGCGCCGAGAAGTGCCGCGTCACTCGTCGTCCGCCGGCAGCCTACCCAGGCGGGCTAGGGCGACGACAGCGGCCACTGCGGCGATGACGTCACCCACGGAGGCCCACTCCGAGGGGACTGCCAGGTGCCTCCGCACGACCTCCCGGGCTACGGCCGGCACGAGCACCCGGGCACCGTCCACCGCTGCCACGACCTCGGTCAGCTCGCATGCCACCAGGACCCCGAGGTCCATACCGACGTCCTTGGCTCGCTGGACCACGGCATCGTGCCCCCGGACCATTACGACCGGGTCCCAGGGCCGTTGCCATAGCGCTATCCGGGCCCCGATGTCGTCCACTGCGTTCGTCGGCGAGCGTCTCATAGGGGTCACCTTGCCGAGCACGGTGAGCCCGGCCGCACGGCCTCAGGCCGCCTCGTCGAGCCCGAGACGGCGCTCCGCAGTCACCAGGGCCCGCCCTGCGACCCAGTCGGCCGTGGCGGCATAACCCTCCGGCCACCGGAGCCCCGAGACCACCCGCTCGACTACCCCAGGGAGGTGCTCGGGGCCGAGCTGGGCCGCACCGCCGACGTCTCGGACCGATGCGCTCACCGCGTCCGAGACGATCCCGACGAGGCCCTCCACGGCGGCCCGGAGGGTCGCCTGAGTTTCCCCTGTGTCGGCACCAGCGGCCTCCCACGGCCGGGCAGCTGCGCCCTGCGCCCGCACCTCCCGTAGGGCAGCCACGACGGCCCAGTCCACCCTCACCGCAGCGAGCGCTCGGTTCTCCACCCACGCCCTCGTAGCCCCCGCCTCCGCCTGCCAGGCGAGCCGTCCGACCACCGCCCGGGTGACCGCCACGAGGTCTTCGTCGACCACCCGAGCAACCCTCTCCCATCGCCTCACCGAGCCCATCGCCTCCACCACTGCTGAGGCGACCACACCTACCAGCTCGACCGCCTCCGACCTGAGCTGCTCATCGCTCGGCCTGCCCGCGCCCTCTTCGTTTTCGTTCGCGCCGCCGCGTATTAACCACGGCCTGGCGGCCGTGAACCCCCTGACGATCGTGCCCTCGGATCGGTCGACAGCCCTCACGTCGGCGGTCGTCCGGCACCAGCTCGCGACGGCCCGCCCTCTCTCCTCGACCGCCGCACGGCGGCCTGCGGCCGCTCGTGCGGCTCGCTCGGTGGCTCCCGTCTCGTCCGCCACGGCATCGAGCCGAGCCCGTAGCGAGACGAACGGCTCGGCCGGCCCGAGCGTCTCGGACGACCCGTCACGGGATGCCGCACCGACCGTGCCGACCGGTGCGGACGGCTGGCCCTCACCGCCGGCCGGAGCGGCTGGACTGCCAGCCGGTACCCCGCCCAGGGCCAGCCGGTACCCCGCCCTGTGCGGCGCTGCCTCGACGACCCCGGCCCGTACGAGACGTCCGATGGCGGGAGCCACCGAGCCCCCCTGGCCGGTCATAGCTCGGAGCCGGGACATGGTCGCCGGGCCGGCGAGGAGGGCGCACCAGACCATATGGGCGGTAGGGCCGAGGGCGCCTGGGCGCCACACCGGGTCCCCGATCGGCCAGGCGACACGGGCGCCGGCGGGCCTGGGGCTGCCCGTCCCGGTGGCCGTT
>JAJZJY010000194.1 GCA_021809885.1 Actinomycetes bacterium | reverse complement strand
ACCACTGCCGCGACATCCACCACGACCGCCACCACGACACCCTCGCCCGGTGGCAATGCGCCGTCTGGCACACCAGCTCCTGCAGGTACCACCCCGATGATGTCGGAGATGTTGACCAGCCTGTCGCCCCAGGCCCGCGCCGAGCTCCAGGCCCTCTACCCCCAAATGCTCAAGTTCATGGACAGCTCGCACATGATGAACGGCACCGGGACGGCGGGCTCGATGATGGGCCAGCCGGGCACCGGTAACGGGTCCAACTCTGCCGGGCAGCCCTGACCGAGCTGGGTGGCCGGCTGATGGTGGTGGCCGAGACCCACGTCCACAATGACTACGTGAGCAAGGGGTCGGCCCCTCGCAGCCGGGCACTGGGCCACGCACGTGCTGCCAGCTGAGGCCGGCTACCCCTTCGAGCACCACCCGGTGGACGGCGGTGTCCCCGACTGGGTCGCGAAGGGGGTACCTATTGGCGAGCTGACCCCCGGACCGGGCGGTCAGCAGGTCGTCCGGTGCTACGCGGACACGGCAGCGCTATCGTAGGTACGACACCCTGTAGGTGTCTAGGGCTCTCCGCGATCCCCAGGGCCACGAGCAACCGGCGCGCTCTGTCCGGCCGTACAGGCAATCCGCAGGGACGAAGAGAGGAGACGAGATGACCAACTTCACGGATCACCTGGTGATCCCCGGCGCCTGGGATGCCGGGGTCATCTTGGTCAGCCAGGGAATCTCAGTTCTCACACTCAACGACACAAGGAAGTAGGTAGGTATGGCACACATCATCGTGCTCGGCGGAGGCTTTGGCGGCCTCGCCGCGGCCCATGAGTTGAGGCGAGAGCTGCCCGAGGAGCACCGCGTCACCCTGTTGGCCGCCGAAGACTGGTTCTTCGTCGGCTTCGCCAAACTGTGGGATCTGGTGGGGATCCGACCACTCGGACAGGGGGCGGGCCAGCTGGCTGCGCTCGAGGACTACGGCATCCGCTTCGTCAAGGCGAGGATCACGGCGATCGACCCAGAGAGCCGGCGCGTCGAGACGAGCGCGGGCTCCTTCGATGCCGACTTCCTGGTGGTGGCCCTCGGCGCCGTCGATGCTCTCGGAAAGGTCGAACGGCTCGACGGCGCCGCTCACGACCTCTACGATCCCGACGCGCTCCCGGCGATGCGCGGCGACCTCGCCAGTCTCGACTCAGGCCACCTGGTGATCCCGGTGCTCGGTGGCCCCTATAAGTGTCCGCCCGCGCCCTATGAGGCTGCCTTTCTTCTCGACGACCACCTTCGCCAGCGAGGAGTGCGAGAGCACGTCGAGGTCGTCGTCACGACCCCGTTGCCGACGACCTTGCCGGCGGCGGGACAGGAGGTCAGCAACATGGTGGCCCGTGCGCTCGCCGAGCGGGGCATCGAGCTGCGCACCCAGCACGTCGTGGAGGCCATCGACTGCGAGACACACACGGTGAGCTTTGCTGGTAGGGCCACGCTCGACTACACCCTGGCCCTGGCCGTCCCCCAGGCCGCCCCACCCCCGGTCGTGGCCGAGAGCCCGCTCGCTGGCGAAGGCGGGTGGATCTGGCCGGACAGAGTGACCGCCCGCACAAGCTTCGAGGGTGTCTATGCAGCCGGGGACTGCACCGCGGTGGAAGCGCTGCCCAAGGCGGGTGTGTTCGCAGAGGCCACGGGAAGGGTGGCGGCACGCAACATCGTCGCCGAGCTCACCGGCGCCGACCCCGCTTGCTACGACGGCTCGGGCTACTGCTTCCTCGAGTTCCCCGAGCGCCGAGCCTCCGCACTCGAAGGGAACTTCTTTACCGAGCCAACGCCCGAGGTTCATCTGGCCGAGCCAGATGCGGAGACTTACGCCCGTAAGGAGGCCTTCGAGGCCGAACGGCTACATGAGTGGCTGGGGGTGTGAACATCCGCCTCCTTCGGTTCGACTGCGACGAGAACGGGGGGCGAGTGAGTCGGGCAAGGGGGCGACCTTCACCGTCCGTCTTCCGCAAGCAGTGCCAGGAGTGCGCCGGATCTTCGCCGGATCTTCGCCGCCGGGCCGTACGGTCGACTACGTCGGAGAAGACCAAGAAGAAGGACGAGACCCATGAAACTCACACACACGACCCGCTGGGTGATCGCAGGGGCTGCCCTTGGGCTGTCGGTTGCTCTCTTCACCGGCGTTGCCTTTGCCCTTGAGCCTGGTCCCGCCCGCGCCACCACCCCACAGGCTTCTTCGGCGACCGACCCCTCGGCGGGCGTTGCCGGCACGGGGTTCATGGGTGGCGCCACCACGGGCGGCTCGGACGTCGGTGGCTCGGCTGGAATGATGGGCTCCTCGATGATGGGTGGCGGTGGTGGTGCTGGAGGAGGAGGTCCTGGCGCGATCACCAACGCGAGCCTCGCTGGCTTGGTGAGCCGGGGAGAGCAGGGAGCGAGCACCGATCCAAAGGCGAACACCGTCACCTACGGGGGCCACTCCGTCACCCTGGTTGCCCTGGCCTCGCCCCATGGCAAGCCGAACATGACCTGGGAGATCGACGGCTTGGTCAACCCGACCGTTGTGCTGCAGCCCGGAACCAAGGTCGACGTCGTACTCGCGAACACAGACTGGGGCTACATGCACGGCTTCGAGCTAACCAGCACCCCGCCGCCCTACCCCTACATGGCGATGGCCGGCGTGGCGGACAATTTCTTCTTGATGCCGCTACCTCCGCGCACCACGCAGAACACGGCAACTGCCAGCTACCACACCCGCAGTGCCAGCTTCACCACTGCCCCTGGCACCTACTACTACCTCTGCCCGGTCCCCGGTCACGCTGCGGCGGGCATGTTCGGCACGCTCGTGGTGCGATGACCGCCACTATCCTGGTGATGTGGTGATCGGAGCGCAATGCGAGGGGCACCAGGGAGACAGGCCGGAGATGAGCCGGGTCTCGGGCACCGACTCGGAGGGAGGTGTTGGCTGACATGATGGTTCTCGGCCCGCTCATGATGGTGTTCGGCTTCGTTGTCCTGCTGCTTGTCGTGTTCGTGGTGCTGCGCTTCGTCGTCGGCGGGATCGGCGGCAACGCGATGCGCCCCTCCTGCGGTGCCGGGAGCCAACGAGGCAACCTCGAAGCGCCCAAGGACCAGAGAGACCCCCTCGAGATCGTCCGTGAGCGCTACGCCCGAGGTGAGATCGATCACGACGAGTTGGAGCACTACTTGGACAACCTGGTTGTGGACGAACGGCCCCGGCGCTCGGTTGGCGACCCGCCCGGGGTCAATCAGCCGCCGCCACCGGCGCGACGAGTGACCCGCCGGGGGTGTTGACGTGAGCAGCACAGCTCCAACTCCCGGGGGTCCGCGGGTACCCTCGGCGGGCTCGTCGGTCCACCCCGGATGGGCGGGCGAGCACGGCGCGGTATGGGCCGAGCACCGGGATTGCCAGGAGGCGATGCTGGCTAGCTTCACCCCTCCTTTGCTCAGTGCAGCGGCGATTCGCCCCGGTGACGCCGTGCTCGACGTGGGCTGCGGATGCGGGGGCGACGAGCCTCCAAGCGGCGCGTGCAGCAAGGACGGGGTGCGTGCTGGGAGTCGACATCTCCGATCCCATGTTGGAGCGGGCCCGGCAGCTCGCTGCGGCAGAGGAAGCGGGCAATGTCTGCTTCGAGCTGGCTGACGCTGCGGTCCATCCCTTCGCATCGGCCCGCTTCGACGTGGCGATCAGCCGGTTCGGGATGATGTTCTTCGCCGATCCTGAGCTTGCGTTCGCCAACATCCGCCGTGCCATGCGCCCCGAGGGGAGGCTCGCCTTCGTGTGCTGGCAGTCCTTCGAGCGCAACGAGCATGCTGCACTGCCCCTCCGTGTGGTGGCCGCTCAGGTTCCAGTCCCGCACCCGGCTGGTGCCGGTGGACCAGGCCCCTACAGCCTCTCAAACCCGGAGCAAGTGCGAGACTTGCTCACCGACGCAGGCTTCGACAGGATCCGAATCGAACCGGTAGAAGGACCCTTGTACGTAGGCGACGATGCCGACCACGTGCTCGCCTTCTACCGAGCCCAACCCGCGGCCAAGTCCTTCATGTCGGCGGCCCCGCCCGACCTGGTCGAGCGGACGCTAGAAGCGATCCGCGCCGCCCTCGTACCCCGCGAGACCCCCGATGGGGTGTTCCTCGAGTCGGCCGCCTGGTTGGTCAGCGCCCTGGCATAAGTGCCGGGAGAGGAGTCCGGTGGTCGCCAGCGGGACGCCGGCCCCGTTGGAAGTGAAGGCCAACGCCGCGTTGTGGCGGGTATTCCGGTACGAGTCGAGTTACTTGCAGCACAACCCGCTGTGCCAGGCTTCCCAACCCTCCTGGAGGGCGAAGCCGACGACGATGAAGCCGGCGACCGGGTCGGCCCACCACCACCCAGCGACGCTGTAGGCGAGCAGACCACCGAGCGTCGTCGCGGCCAAGAGAGCACAAAGCCGAGTCTCGGCAGCATCGACGAGGACCAGCGCGCCGAGAGGACCGCCGATGCGCCGGCCGGTCACCTGCTTGGCGTAGGCGAGCACGGGCATGACGACAAGCGCAGCGGCACTGATGGCGATCCCCGCAGGGCTCGTGTCGGGCCGGCTCGCCGTCACCAGGCTGCGGATGCCATCGGCAGTCAAGTAGGCGGCGAGGGCGAAGAAGGTGGCGGCGAGGGCGCGAAGCGCCCGTCGCTCCCGCCCCTCGTTCGGATCGCGGCCGGCCAGAGCTGCCTGCAGCTTGCTGAGCACGATCAGCGCCGAGGCGACCTCGGTGGCGGAATCCAGCCCGAAACCGGTGAGCGCCACCGAGCCGGCGAAGAGTCCGCTAACCAACGCGACGCCCGCCTCGACGGCGTTCCAGCCGACGGTCACCACTTCGAGGCGCCTAGCGCGCTGAACTCGGCTCGGTGGCGCGACGAGGCTCACGGGTGGGTGGCGCGCTCGTGGTCGCGGTGGGTGGCCGGCTCAAGCTGGAACGTGCAGTGTCCGACGTCGAAGTGCCCGGCCAGGCACTCGGCGAGGCGGTCCAGCACCCGAGCGCCACCGCCATCGACCAGTACCTCGTCGGCGATGACGACGTGTGCGGACAGCACCGGGTTACCGCTCGTGATCGTCCAGGCGTGGAGGTCGTGCACATCGAGCACCCCCGGGGCCTCCCGGATGTGGTCGCGGACCTCGGCCAGGTCGACGTGCCTGGGCGCGGCTTCGAGCAGCACGTCGACAGCCTCGCGGAGCAGCTTGATCGTGCGGGGCAGGATCAGCACGCCGATGATGATCGATGCCAGCGCGTCCGCTCGTTCGAAACCGGTGCCGGCGATGACCGCGGCGGCAACGAGGACGGCAACGGCACCGAGCAGGTCGGAGAGCACCTCGAGAAATGCCCCGCGAATGTTCAGGCTCTCGGCCTGGCCGCGTCGGAGCAGGGCCAGGCTGGCGGCATTGCCGGCCAGTGCGATGACCCCGAAGACGGCCGTCAACGATGGTGTCGAAGTCTCCGGGTGGACCAGCTGTCGGGCTGCCTCGGTGAGGATGAAGGCGCCGACGCCGAACAAGACCACGGCGTTGCCCACCGCGGCGAGGATCTCCGCTCGCTGGTACCCGAAGGTGCGTGTCTCACTGGTCGGCCGTCCAGCGAACCACACCGCCAGCAGCGACAGTCCGATGCCCGCGGCGTCGGCTGCCATGTGCCCGGCATCGGCTATGAGCACGAGCGAATGTGCCAGCAGCCCGCCGACGATCTCTGCCGCCAGGACCGCCACCGTGATCCCGAGCACGAGCGCCAGCCGGCCCCGCTCGGCACCCACCGCGGTCCGGGCGCCGTAGTCGTGACCGTGGCCCATCAGCGCCGCGGTTCGGCTGTCGCCACCAGATGGTGGTCGTTGTCATTGAGGCAGGGCTGGTCGACATCGACGGCGAGCACCATGTCGGCGAGGTCGCGGAGTGCGTGGGCCAGGTTCGCGTCGGCGAGCTGGTAGCGAACGTGTCGGCCTTCGGGTTCGGCCAGCACCAGACCACAGCCTCGCAAGCAGCTCAGGTGGTTGCTGGTGTTCGCCCGGCCCAGGCCCAGGCGGTTGGCCAACTCGCTCGGGTGGGCTGGCCCGTCGAGCAAGGCCAATAGCAGCCGGCACCGGGTCGGGTCAGCCAGAGCATGACCGACGCGGGCGAGGGCATCGAGGCGGGTCTCAGCGGCAACAGGCACCGTCGGATAGTACATCCGACGCTGTAGCGATGTCGGGGAAGCCGTAGATGGGAGCACAGCGCGACAGCAAGCTCGTTCACCGTGCGGGGGCGTACACCTGTTCCACTGGATGTCGTCGGGGACGGAAGTTGGTCCATCCATCACACCAGGGCGATCACCGGTCCGGCTGTGGTCAGGGTTCGGTTCGTATTGTGTGAGGTCAAGAGACCACCTCGTAGGACTATCAACCAACGTCGTGCTGGTTGCGTCACGTGACCTGGATCACACCTCGAAGTACTTTGCGGCAGCAGGTGCCCTACCGGTCACCGTCTCCCGTTCGCAGGACTGCATTGGATGCCGCGAGGTGAATGGCGACACCGTCGATAATCGCTGTGACCTGCGCTTTCTCGGCAGGAGTGGTGTTCGTATAATGACACCCCAAGACCACCGGCCTCGTCGACCTGCCCATTCGCGACGGGACATGGCACGGTGCGCGAACCGAGCGAGGCGGCGAGACCGCGTTCGCCGCCCCTTGTCCAGTCGGCGCAACAGGACGGCCGCGGTGGGGGCACCTCGCCTTGAGACATGGCGACCATCGGCCAGGGCAGAGGGACCGCTCGTCAACGGGAGGGCAGCGGCCCGTACGCAGGCGTCGGGCTACCCGAAGAGGCGCTCCTCGAGGTCGGCCCGCGTGATCCCGTGATGTGCGGCAACGTCTCCCAAGATGGCTGCGAGGGTGCCGACCCGAAGTGGACCACCGGCGGGCACGGTGACACGGTGCTCGCCCGACACGAGGGTGGTGAGTCGGAGATGACTCCCGGTCTGGCGGACAACCTGGTAGCCGTAATGCCGCCGAAGCAGCGCCGACAGGTCCCGCCCCGTCAGGTCGCGCGGCAGCCTCACACGGCGAGCAGCTCGTCACGAACGAGGTGCAGGCGCACGACCTTGGGACGCTCGTCCTCGTCGAAGTGACAGACGACCGCGTCGCGCACCATCTCCCGGAGCGTGTCGAGGTCATCCGCTTCGGTGATGATCGCCTCGCCGAGGGCGCGAGCGACGTAGCCACCCTCCGGCGCTTCGTCCACCACGAACACGAGCTCAGACGCGGCCACGACATCTACGTTACCGCTCCGGCCGACGGGGACCCGTTCGTAGCTCCAAGGGCGAGGCCGCGACCTCGGACGGCGCATCGCCCCTCGCCTGGCCTTGCCGCGACATCGATTCATCGGCCTCGGTCGCTGCACCGCAAGGCACCGGCGTGAACCAGGAGGAAGCGGTTCGCATGCTGTCCCCCAAGGCCCACCAAATCTGTCACGGCGCGAGAACTCCGCGGACCAGTCAGGCGCTCCACATGAGGACAGCGCGTGCCAGATCGGCACGCCGCTCGGCGTACAGACGGATCCGATGCCCGTT
>JAJZJY010000193.1 GCA_021809885.1 Actinomycetes bacterium | reverse complement strand
CTCGGTGGTCGCCGCAGCGCGGCGGCGGCGGCGTACGACCCACCGGCCGGCGACGAGGGACGGGAAGACGGCGGCGCACGGGGTGGTCGCTCCCAGCGGGCGGGGCAGGACGGCGACGTGCCGCCCGGTCCACCCACCCGGGCTGGAGCGGATCTCCAGTTCTTCGCCTTCGAGCGCCGCCGGCGTGGTGATCACGGCGGCACCGATGTCGCCGCCGATGTCGAGCACGACGGTTCCTGCACCGCTCGGCGGGGGGAGATGCTCGCTGCCGCTCACCGGGAGGCCGCCAGGAGCCTTCCGACCAGTGCGGGGTCCCGCAGCACGATCGTGCGGTCCTCCACGAAGATGCTCAGCTCGCCGCTGAGGTCGCTGACATGCGCCGTGACCGGCCCTTGGAGCCGGCGACGTCCGACAGGGCCGGGGATGCGGCGCCCGCCTCCGCCGTCGCGCCGGGTGCGCCGGCTTCGGCCTCACCGAGAAGGCTCGACAGGCCCGGCACCGCTCCGATGGCGGCCGCTGCCGCCATCGTCACCGATCCGGTGCGCAAGAAGCGCCGGCGGCTCATGCCCGACGCCCACTGGGCGAGCCCCGATGCGGGCTCGGCGACCCCCGAGGCCGGCTCGGCGCCGGCGCCGGGAGCGGCTTCGCTGTCGGGAGCGGCGTCGCTGTCGCCGCTGTGCTCCGCCGGTCGCCTCAACGTCCGACGACCCGGCTGATGGGACCGACCTCGAAGCCTGACAGTGGCATCCCGAGCACCGGGAACCCGTCGTTGTAGTACTCGGTGCCCTTGGCGCGCAGGTCGTCGGGGCCGCTCGTCAACCCGAAGCTCACCGCGCCGGCCGCTGCGTCGGGCTTGTAGCCGTGGTCGACGAGCGGCAGGGTCGCCCCGGCGAGCGCCCGCAGCTCGATGGTCGCGACGTCGTCGAAGACCCGACGCCCGTTGGGGAAGCCAGCCGGGTCCCCGCCTATCAGGCCCAGGTTGCTCGGCTTGCGAGCTGGCGGCACGGCGACGTTGAGGCGCAGCTCGTCGGCGTAGACGCCGCTGGCGGCGAGCTGGTTCTGGAAGCCGGGGACGACCCCGCTCGGGATCCCGGTGAGCAGGATCGCCACGAGGTCCGCCCGGTCCGGCCTGCCGGAGTTGTACCTCGCCAGGTTGGGGAACACGCCTGGGTACAGGGTCGGCAGGAGCTGGGCGAGGCCGGGGTTGGTGAAATAGGCGAGGAACTGTTTGTCGCTGCTCGGCGGCAGGTGGTTCCAGGTGTCCTTGTCGCCGAGGCCGATCAGGACCTCGTTCACCAAAGGGTTGCCCAGGCGTGACACCTGCACGAACGCCCCGGTCTCCGTCGGGGCGCCCTGACCGGAGATGTTCACGATCGACGCGTGACGCGAGGCGGTGGTCCACACGCCGATGACGGCATCCGACGCCGTCACCGACGAGGGGCGGCCACCGCTCTTGGTCAGCTGGTCGATCGGGACCTCGAGGGCGAGGGAATGGACGTTCAGGAAGTGGGTCGAGTTGATCCCCTCCGCCATCCGACCGAGACCGGTGTTCTTCAGACCGAACATGTTGTGGTCCTGCTCAAACGGGCGGAGGATCCCCAGGTCGAAGACAGCCCCGAGGTCGACGTAGAACCCCTCCTGGCGCTGGCCGGCGAACACCAGCCCGCTGTAGCCGCCAGCGGAGAACGAGTGGACGGCCGCCGCGCCGAGCTGGTGGTAGTCGGGGGTCGAGAGCCGCCCGATGTTGCACGGCGGGCAGAGCAACCCGCTGCCCAGCGTTGTCGAGGTGCCGGCGCTGTGATCGACGCGCGTCAAGGTGTAGCTCTGCTTGCGGTTCCACGTCGAGTCGGTGAGGCTCGTGATCGGCCCGGTGTTGTAGAGGAACGTGCTCGGATCGGCCGTGGTCGTGGTGAACTGGAACTGATAGCTGATGTCGGGTGTGCCGTCACCGCTGTGGTCGATGTGGACCTCGTAGAGCACGTCGTCGCCGAACTCGTAGAAGTTCGGCCCTCCGTCGGCCAGCTGCAACGGGATGTAGTTGGCGATCAGCGTCACCGTCGAAGGCGCCCACGGGCTGACGAAGGCGTACACGTCCGTGCTGTCGGCGACAGGGTCCTTGGAGATCTGCGGTGCTTCACGATGCGACGACATGACGTACCTTCCTGTTGGTGCGCTGACGCCGCCTTGTACGGAGCCGTCCGCCCGGTTGGATGACGCCGGCCCTACAGCTTCACCCCGTCGGCGCGAGGGCTCCTTGCACGAGGACGGGGCCGGTGGGAGCTGGCACGCCACCGGCCGGCTCCGCCGTGACCATCAGGCGGGTGACCTGCAGGTCGACCCGGAAGGCCGAGGGTGCCGCGCGCGTCCCGAGCAATCCGAGAGACACGGGCCGGTCACGCGACAGCCCCCACAGCTGGTAGGTCCGATCGGAGGGGAGAGCGGGCAGGGTGCTGGCCAGCAGGTACGCCTGGCCGCCGGGGGCGACGACGACCTCGGCGGTGAGCGCCCCGGTCGCCGACCGCAGCTCGATCCGCCTTGCGCCGGGCGCGCGGGCGGCTGCCCGCGCCGCTTGGACGATGCCAGCCGCCGGCGCCCCGACGGGGCGGTCCACCTGGCCGGCCAGGTGGGACACGTCCCATCCGAGGAAAGCGATGGCGGCAGCGGCGGCGGCCGCCACGGCAGTGGTGAGCCACCGGACCGTGCCCGAGCGGCGCTGGGGGATCGGCAGGCGCAGCGGCGGCGGGGCCTCGGCGAGTCGACCGGTGATGCGTTCCCAGATCTCGGGCCGGGCGGGACCGCCCGCGTCCCCGAGCATGGCCGCCACCTGCCGGTGCGCGTCGAGCTCTGCTCGGCAGCGCGGACAGGTCGTCAGGTGTGCCTCCACCAGGGACGCCTCCGCCGGATCGAGCGCGTCCAGGGCGTAGGCCGCGACGAGCTGTTGGAGCTGCTCGTGGATCACGGCGCCTCCTCTTCGTTCCAGGCGAGCAGCGCCGACTGGAGCCGCCGCAAGCCGGCGCGGATCCGGCTCTTCACCGTTCCTTCCGGCTCCTCCAAGGCGGAGGCGACCTCCCGGTAGGTCAACCCGCCGAAGTAGGCGAGCTCGATGGCGGTCCGCTCCTTTGCGTCCAGCTCCGACATGGCGACCTTGACGCGCTCGGCGATCGTGAGGTCCCAGACTTCCGCCTCCAGGTCGTATCCGGGGCGCAACTGGAGGCGGGACTCGCGCGCTTGACGGTTCGCCCGAGCGGTGTCCTGCCGGAGCCGGTCGACAGCCCGCCCGTGGGTCTGGGCGAGGAGGAACGCCCGCAGGCTGCCGCGGCCGGGGTCGAAGCGTTGGGGCAGTTCCCACAACCGGACGAACACGTCCTGGGTGATCTCCTCCGCCCGCTCGTCGCCGAGCAGCCGCCTCGCCAGCGCATACACGCCACCCCCGTGGCGGCGGTACGCCTCGGCAAGGGCGGCCTCCTCCCACCGACCGATCGCAACCACCAGCATCACGTCGTCCGCCTCGGGCCAGTCGACGGCCTCGCGCCTCCGTCCGGAGCCCGACCGAGGCGAAGCCATCCTCACAGCGTCGCGGGATCGGATCGCACCGGCAAGCCCGGTCGCCTGCCGTCCCCTTCCCTTGGTCACACAGGGCCCGGAGCAGGTCGGACCCCGGCCCGAGCCACCGCGCGGCGCACGAGCCGGAGGTCAGAGAGGCCGGGCAGCCGGTCCAGGCGCCGGTCGAGTCGCTCCACTGCCGTCTGCCCGTCGGGCCCTCCCATGAGGTGCCGGAGCAGGAAGGTGGACTCCGCTGCGGGCAAGACCCCGGAGCCGACCGGCCGCCACAGCATCGACAACGCCGCCCGGGTGAGACGCCGTGCCCGCCGGCTGACCGCCAGCCTCCTGGCTGCCTGGCGGGTGTAGAAGTCGAGGTGCCTGCCTTCTTGGCGCATGATCCGCCCTACGAGCTCCTGGAGCACGGGATGGCCGGCGCGACGAGCGAGCAGTGAGTAGCCGGCCTGGGTGGTCGACTCGTTCAACGCCCCCCACGCCATCAGCAGCGCCACCAGATCGTCGCCGGCCCACCAGCCGCCCAATGCCGCCAGGAGAGGACGCAGCCGGTCCCTCCAGCCCAGGCCGCCCCGCAGCGCTGCCACCCGGAGTTGCCCGTGCTCCTCGCCGTGGGCCTCGAGCACCGCCGCCAGAGCCTCTCCGTGCCACAACTCCTCGTATACCCAGGTGCTCAGGAAGGCGGTCAGCTCAGGGTCGGTGTGCGCCGGCGTCAACAGCAGGTCCCTCAGGTAGCACACGGTGTGGAACTCCACGTCGTGCATGTACCGCAGGCAGCGCAGGCTGTCCTGGTCCAGTGGCGAGCTCCCGAACGCGGCGAGATCGAGATCCTCCCACTCCAACGCCGGGGACGGACGCATGCAAGCTGCTGGCTTCGGTGCCACACCGCTGCTTACGACACCAACCCGCTTCTCGGATTACCGCCGGCGATCTGACCGGCTCCCTGGCCATCACCGGCGCGCACGTGCATGACGGCGGCGTACGCGATGGCGCCCGGCACAGGCGAGGGTGGCTGTTCGAGCGAGGTTGAAGTCACGAGCGTACCCTGACGGATGTGACGGTGGGTCGGCTGACCATAGGCGAAGTGGCTGCCCGGAGCGGTGTCGCCGCCTCAGCTCTGCGCTTCTACGAGGAGCGCGGCCTGATCTCCTCGCAACGGGCCGACAGCAATCAGCGCCGGTATGCGCCCGACGTCTTGCGGCGCGTGGCATTCATCCGGATAGCCCAGCGAGTGGGCCTCAGCTTGGAGGAGATCGGCGCCGCCCTCTCCACGCTCCCCGACGCTCGCACTCCGAACAAGCGTGACTGGGAGCGCCTGGCCCAACTCTGGAAACCCCGCATCCAAGACCAGATCTCCGTCCTCACCCGCCTCCACGACCAACTCGGCGCCTGCATCGGCTGCGGCTGCCTGTCCCTGCGCACGTGCGCCCTCAACAACCCTCATGATGCCGCCGCCAAGCTCGGCACCGGCCCGAGGTACCTCCTCGGAGACAACCCGAGCGACGTGTGACGACGCGACCCCGTCTCCATCCTCTCGACGGCGCAGCCGACGGCGTCGTGGAGCCGGTCAGCTCAGTTCCAGTATCCCTTCCCGCGCCTGTGGCATTGGCCGCACGCAGATCTCGTGAGGTGGTGGAGTGCCCGGATGCGCTCGGCGCGGCCGACAACATCGACGCTGTCGAGGCTCTGATCGACGGTGCTTCCCTGCCATGGCTCCCTGAGCTCATGGCCGCCGCCTCGGATCCCAGTCGACCGTGACCACCAGCACCACCACATCCCCGATAGGGCCAGCAAGGTACTGGAGCCGATCCGGCGGCTCCAAGATATTCCGGCCGGATCGTCACCCAGGTAGACGACATGATCGCTCACCGATCCCAACGGGACAGCGCTCGTCGCGGCCGCCCGGGCCGAGGACGACGAACTGACAGGTCGGTCACCATCGCGGTAGGCGACGCCGCCACGGTCCTGGTAACGCTCGTCCCCAGTTCTCATTCACGGAGCCTCCGGTGATGCAGGGCAACTGCTGGACCAGGTTCGCATGGCGGCCGCGGGCGAGGCGCCCGAGGTGGGCCGGCGTCTCCGCTTCGTCAGTGTTGGCTGCTCGTCTTGGGGGTTGAGCACGGCGGGAACTACGACCCTGTCTGGTGTCACTGCGCTAACGACACGTCGAGCGGCGTCAGGATCGTGCCCGGGCGACCTCCGGGGTGTCGCTCGGCTGGGCCAGCGCGAGCAGTGCGGCGGCGGCGAGCAGGCCGGTCGAGACGCCGAGGCCGACGCGAGCCCCGATGGTCCTTCGGAGAAAACGCCGACGAGGGTTAACGGTAGCCCCCGAGGTGTGACCTCGGATCGGCCACGGGACCAATTACGGGGTCAGCGCACCGATGGCGAAATAGCCTCTGACCTGCGGTTCTGCGAGCAGGGTGGTCCTCGCCGGACTCTTGTCGAACTCTACCCCGTCCCCGTTGAAGCGGGCGATCAGGGCCTACCGGGCCTTGGACCTCGCCAGAACGCCCTACAAGCGGTCAACCAGGCCACCGAAGCGCGCCAAGCGACTCAACGACACGGAGTTGGCTCGTCTGGGCGCACGCTATGGCTCAGGGGTGACCGTGTACGAGCTGGCAATAGAGTTTGGCGTCCATCGGACAACCATCTCTCAGCACCTCAAGGCCGCCGGCGTACAAATGCGACTTCAGCCCCTATCCGAACAGGAGGTCGGGACCGCAGCGACATTATACGCCACCGGGTTGTCGCTAGCCAATGTCGGCCAGCAGCTCGGAGTCAATGCCTCCACGGTCTACCAGGCCCTCAAGCAGCATGGCGTGGAGATGCGGAAGCCCTGGGACCATCCTCTCCAGCGCGGCCTGGAGGAACAACTCTAAGAACACTAGCTGCCAGCCGCTTCCCATAGCTGGCGAAAGCTGTCAAGTTGTTGGAACGCCTCTGCAGGTTGTGCCGCAGGAAGTACTAGGTAAGCATAATCCGGAAGGCCATGCATCAGACGGAGATACCGCAGCTTTTGATTTCTGCTACGCACATAGCTGTTAGCGCCCAATACTGATCCCACAATCGCGAATAAGACACCAGCCACGATCAGGATCCAGCCCCATCCCCCGGACTTGGCGATCCCAGCTCCTATTGCCGCGACCACTGAACCGACCCCCGCGCCAGCGCCTGTAATGATCGGCCCCAACCGCGTTTCCCAAGCCTGCGACTTCTGCTTGTCGCGAGCGGAGGTGTAGTCACGCACTATAACCTCATGCAGCTCTTCCAGATCTGCAAGGACTCGCCATCTCCAACCGTCAGGCTCCCTCATCCCCTGAGGCTCGGCGTTCTTTCCAGCTGCAGCGCCCGCCGATCTCAGGGCGTCTTTGGCCCAACTGAATTTCGCTTCGGTGTGCTGTGACGACGCCGCCTTCGCAGTCTGCAACTGGTCTGCTCTTACGCCCAGTACACTACTGTCTCCCCGCTTCCGAAGCTTGAAGGCTTTCTCTCCCCCTTCCATCACCCGCGTAATGGCTTCACGGATCGCCGGACCATCGATTGCTCCCTGGCTGGCCACCTCTCCAAGCGACTGCTCGCCCCGAACTCGGTAGTCGCAGTGGACCACCAATTCGGCGTCGCCGTTGACAACTAGATTGGCATTATGGCTGGAGAACACAAGTTGTCGATGTTGCTTTGCGCACAAGATCTCTTCCACAATGTTCTGTACTACCTCGCTGTCTAAGTCGTCCTCAGGCTGGTCGATGATGAGCGGTGGCCCTGGCTGCGCCAGCAGTACGCGTAGAAGCGCAGTCGCTTGCTGTCCCGCCGAGGCAGAGGCAAAATCGATGAACACATCCTCTTTCGTCTGATATTCAAACTTTGGATTGTCCTTGATGGGCGTCAATGCCAGCGAGAGCCAGCCGTCTGGATCTAACCGAGCAGCAACCCTTTTCAGCTCAGCAACCCTTAGGCCGAGCCGTCCGAGTACCGGGTACGCCTCCGACGTGATCTGATCGTCCTCACCCACCTGGGTGAGGGCCTCCAACCCGCCAACGGCTGCCTCCCACGTCTCTAGGGGGTTCGTC
>JAJZJY010000192.1 GCA_021809885.1 Actinomycetes bacterium | reverse complement strand
ACAGGTCACGCCCCCACTGCTGCGGGACCACCACTGCCTGTTGGCGTGGTCGATGATGACCGCGTGACCGTCTCCGACGAAGACCGTCAAGGTGAGCTTGCCGCCCACCGCGGTGTTCACCCGGCACGCACCGGTAGCGAGGTCCACCCACGCCGTCGAGCCGAGCTGGCCCATAGGCACGGTTTGGCGAACCTCCTCGATGTCGCCACCCGTGCCGGCGAGCGCTCCCGTAACGGCCGTGAGCACGGCCGACGTGCCCGGTGCCACGTACGGTGGGTGTGACGGGGGGCGCGGTGAGCGCGAGCCGGGTACCACCACCATCCCGGTCACTGCCGCCGCAGCCGCAGCGCCGACCGCCAGGAGCCAGCCCCGGCGGCGAGGGTGGTGGCGCCCCGGGCCCGGCTGTGCGCTGCCCGCCGCCTCGATCGACCGGACGAGCGCGGCACGTTGGCGTGCCTTGGCATCGGGTGACGGCGGCGCCGTCTCGGGCGCGAGCTGGCCTACGAGCTGGACGAGCCGGTCCATCGTTACTCCAGTTCCTCCCACAGCGCCGAGGGCGAGCGGCTTTCGGGGGCCGTGAGGTGGCTCTCCAAGCGGTGGCGGAGCCGGCTCAGCCGGGACCGGACCGTGCCGACCGGGACACCGAGGGCCGTCGCTACGTCGAGGTAGCTCAACCCCTCCCAGACATGGAGGAACAGGGCGTCCACGTCCCTTCGGGGTTCGGCCAGGAGGAGGCGGGCGAGCATGACGAGATCGGAACGGGCCTCGGCGCGTCTCGCCGCCTGGTCGTCCTCGTTCCGCCACCCGGTGCCGGCCAGAGCGTGCAGCCGGGCATAGGCCCGGTCCTCAGCCGCTCTCGCGCGGAGCTCGTCGCGGACGAGGTTGAGGGCGATGCGGTACAGCCAGGGAAGAGCGTTCGGCATGCTCAGGTCGTAGGAGTGCCGGGCCTCGAAGGCGCGCCGGAAAGTCTCGCCTGCGAGGTCCTCGGCCACCGACCGCCCGACCCGTCGTTCGCAGAACCGGTAGACGGTAGCGAAGTGGCGGTCAAAGAGGGTGCCGAAGGACGCGGGGTCCGTCTGGGCCGCCCGCATCAGCACTGCGTCGTCCCCCGTCGCCACAAGCATCACCCTCCTCTTACGCACCAGGCGTCCAGGAGTTCCCCAAGAGGGTAGTCACATGTCGTGGGCCCTCGCGTTCGGCGGTCCAGGGCCTGGTGGCGGGGCCATGCGGTGCGGCGGTCAGCGGTGCGGACTGCCCTCTGGGCCCCCTCCTGCGACCTGGAGCTGGCGCTCGCCGGGCCATCCAGGAGCGACTACGAGCAACAGTTCAAGTTGGCCCGTCGGTCGGCTCGCCAATGCTCTGGGATGGGCCCACCCGACGCCTGTCAGGGGGCCGCCGCTCGAGCTCGGAGACCGAGGCCCTGCGGCCTGGTACTCGTCGACGCCACCGACGAACAAGCGGCTCGTTCCTACGCGCACCACGGCTTTGTCCCTGCCCCAGAACACCACGGAGGCTGTACCGTCGCATGAGGGACATCCGCCTAAGCGTACGCTCTCGTCTATCGGTGATGACCCCGGGAAGCTGACCGGAGCTGTGAGGCCACACCGCCCTCAAGTCGGCGCTCGGGGCGCCCGAGACAGCCAAGAGCTCCGTTACAGAACGTCCACCGGGCATTGGATGCCGGGAGCTGCTGCCAACCTCGCATCGGTAGTCAGCAGCGACGTTGCGGACAGCATCTCCGTCAGAGCTACGTATGTGGCGTCGTAGGCAGAAAGGTTATGGCGTAGCGCCCACATTCGGCCTCGAAGCCAGTCCGCCGGAAACCGAGTGAGACTGAGCCGCACGAAACCGTCCATTGCAGTGGTCGCCGCGTCGTCGGTCAAGTCCCCTCGATGAGCCAACCGTCGCAACACGTGCGTGACCTCGCTGTCGATCAGGTGCGGTGCCACCAGCTCCTCGTCGCCTAGCGCCTCAGGTCCAAGATCACCGACGAGAACACCAACGAGCACACCGGCGTCGACGACCCTCACTCGTCGCGACCTGCCTGTACCGCAGCGAGGATGTTTGACCGTGCCACCTTGTTGGGGATCCGTGCCCTCGTCTCGGTAATGACCCGAGCGTTGAGTTCTACAGCTTCGGCGCGGTGGGCCAGATGTTCGAGTTCACGAAGGACGTACCGGTTCAACGAGAGCTTCTCGGCCTCGGCCGCCTTGGCCAGTACCTCATGCACATCATCGGGGACGTCTCGGATCTGGATCACTCTGACCACAACCTGATCTTACCACAAGAGTGGGTGCAGATTGCACTCACTCTTGCCGATGGCGGCCGACCGGCGCCTTCTCGAGCGCAGAACATCGGGCCACGGTCCGCAGAGAGCACGAGCGCCCACTCCACCACCCGCGCCCTAATGGGTGTTCGGAGCGCTCGGGCCCAGGCCCATCGCTAACCCCGGACCAGCTCAGTGGCCCGGCCGACCTACGGGCCCACCCCTCAGAGCCAGGTCCCCGAGCCCGAGGAGCTCTGCCTGGGCACAGGGTTGCTACCGGGCCAAGGGGCCTGCCAGCCGCCACGGCTGCGCCCTCGGCACATGGCCTTACCTCTCCCATCCCTCCTTGGTGAACTTGTCCTTCGGGCGCCAGGCAACGAGCTTGCGGGCCAAGTGAGCCCCTGACGCGGGACGAACCGGCCTCATGGCCGGTCCGTCCCTTTTGTTCCGCTAGCCAGTGGGCCCTTATTTCGCTAGGACCCCGTGGTGGGGTGTTAGCGAAATAGGATCTTGCCTGCTCAGAGGGGGTGTGGCGACGACTGGTACAGAGCGCGTTCACAACGTCCGTCCCCGATCTGTCTCGAGCGGGCCGCTCTGGGCCGTGACCAGCGCATTCGCGTACGGTGCAGTCCTGGCCCGACGGAGCACGAGGCCTGGCGCGCGGCTCGGCGTGTGCGACAGCGAGGCCCTGTGGGGTAGCGGGAGGAGGTTGCAGGCGGCGTGGCGGTGCCGTGCCAGTACGGGTGGTGCCACCTGCTCCCGAGCGACACCAGATCCGTCGATACGCGCTAGTCGAAACTGCAGGCGCGGCCACTCAATCGCGAGCAGTGTGGGGCTGATCTGTTCGCTATGGAAGACGACCCTTTTGATGACCTAGGTTTCGCCCCAGCGTTCCGGGTGGACTGCGGGCCGGAGTTCCCAGGCGACGGGAACTGGGGGTGCCCGGTCTTCGGCTTTGACCGGCGGGGCCGCTGCGGCGAGCCTTTCGAGTCTCGGTGGGGAGCACCCACCGTGGTCCGAGTGCAGCCCGCGGGCGCTGAGGAATGGGGCGGGACCTTTGCGTCCGGAGGCCTGGGCGGCTTGTCGGGGGTCTATGGCTGCCCCTCACGGCACCACTTGTGCGTCGTCGCTGACGGCCTCGTCTGCATCGTCGACGTGACCAAGCCGCGTGCCGGTGCCGTCGTTGCCCACGACCAAGTCCGCCAGGTGGCGAAGGTCGCCGAGCACGACCTGGTGCTGTTCGTCAGGTTCATCGACATTGTCGCTCTAGGCCTGGCCGGGACCGCGTGGCGGACTGAGCGGCTCGTCGTCGACGACCTGCGGGTCCTAAACGGGCGCGCGACGCCATCGTCTGTAGCGGCGACACCCTGGGCGGGACGCCCGAGATCGAGCTCGACCCGTTGACCGGCCGACAAACCGCAGGCACGGTGCTCAGTTCGCTCCGGTGTGGCGGCGCGCTGTAGACCGCGCGGTCGCTCAATCCGGGCCGTCGGAGGGCTGCTGCCGGTCCCGGACGAACGTCCCGCCGATGTCGCAGGACGAATCGCCGGAGAGCGGAGTGGCACCACCAGCGGGTCGTTGCCGTCGATAGGGGGTTGAACATCCTACGCAGAGTGCGCACGTGCTCACTCCTGGTTTGTCGGTTTCCCTATTGTCGCGCCTTTCGCGGGACGGCCCCAGTGCAAGCCCAACACCCTGTCGAGTGGAAGGGCGGATCGGTTCCCGGCGGTTGGCGCGCTCGATGCTCGCAAACGCCTTGGCAAGCGGTCCTGTCGGTTCACGCTGGCGGCCTCATATCTGGACACTACGTACGCCCACTCCCTCCGTGCCCGTTGGCACTGCCGATGGGCGCCGGTCGCCTTGGTTGCCAACGTTGGCACCGCTGAGCACCTGCCCGAGGACGCCCCCCGGGCATCTCTCTCCTCGGCGTCAAGGGAGCGTCACCTCGCGGCGTAGGCGGCGAGGCGGCCCTCCAAGTGGCCAAGCGCCATGACGACCGCGGCGGCGGGCATAGGCGCAGCCGAGGCGCTTGTGGCCTTGAGCACTTCCTCGGCGCGGCCGGCCCCGAGGATGACCCACGCGAATAGGGCAGACACGTTGTGCTGGGGTGACCTGAGGGTGAAAGAGACGGTGTAGCCGACGGCGGTCACACCCGTCGCTGCCTCCTCGGGCACGCGGTGCACCGGCCCGAACGCCATGCTCACATGCCTCGCTGAACCGAGCTGCTCGGCGATGGCAAGCATCTGCCAGGCCTCCTGGACCTTGAAGCACCTCGGGAACGAAGGCTGCGAAAAAGCAGCGAGGTCTCGCCCCTGTACCGCGGCGGACGGCTCGATAGTAACGGCGGACGCAAGGGTCGGTACCTGGTACAGGCCGGAGTACCCCGGTGCCGTGAAGGTGGGCGAGAGGTAGGTGAACGGCTCGCCCGGCTCGTCCTTCCAGGTGAGCATGGAGACGTGGGACACGGGCAAGCCCAAGCACTGGGCGAACTTGTCGTCGGAGGCCTGTTGGCGCGGCACGCCCGTAGTGCTGCAACCGGCAGCTGAGGAGCTCGGGCCGCTCCCGTCCATGCACTCGCCGGCGTCGTCGTCTGATGTCCAGCCCCTCGGCAGGTCAGATGAACGGAGGACGAGTTCCTTCCCGGTGGCAAGTAATGCTGGCGTGCCCACCTGCCCCTCGGCTGCCACCGCGCTAGGGACCACACCGGTCAGGCAGGCCACCAGCGCCACCCCTGCTCCCGCAGGTCGCCAACTCGCTCGCATGCCAGTACCGTAGCCCGGTCCCCTCCGTCGGCGTGATTATGGATAGTCCAGGGACTACCCAGGGGCTCTAGCACCGGTCCCGGAACCGTCGTTCCGCTCGGGTCAGTCGTAGGTGCTGTGCTGACAAGCCGGCACCCAGATGAGCCGATCTGGCTCGTGGTGCCCTTGAGGGGCCAGCCTGCTTTGGGGTCAGGAAGGTCTTGACACGTCGCTACCCAGCGGTACTATCTACTGGTCACTAGTAGCGATGAGTACCGGGGTGGTGCGGTGGGCAGGCAGATGACAGAGATGCTCAAGGGCACGTTGGAGGGCATCGTTCTGGCTGTCCTGGTCATGAGGCCCGCCTACGGCTACGAGATCACAGCGTGGCTACGCGAGCAGGGCTTCTCCGACATCGCGGAGGGAACCGTCTACGCGCTCTTGGTGC
Source organism: Actinomycetes bacterium (assembly GCA_021809885.1). Taxonomy (GTDB): domain Bacteria; phylum Actinomycetota; class Acidimicrobiia; order Acidimicrobiales; family Palsa-688; genus JAKAQB01. Next base: position 2,171 of record JAJZJY010000192.1, on the reverse strand, counting down.
GCTTCGAGCAACGCGGTCTTGTCGACGTGGAGAAGGTTCCTTCCCAGAAGGGGCCTCCGCGCAAGGTCTACAGGCTCAACGCTACGGGACACGAGTACCTCGAAGAGTTCTGGAGGACCTGGAGCTTCCTCACAGAACGGCTGGAACAGCTCCGCCAAGGAGGAGGATAGGCGTGGCCGCAGGGTGGATCGAGCAGCTCACCGGGTCGTTCAAGGACAAGAAGCGCTACCGAGACTACAAAGCGCGGTCGAGACAGCTCCCCGGGAGCTACCGCGAAGCGGTCGAGGCGCTGGACCGGTACCTCATGTACCGCGGGCTGATCACGGACGGTGACGTCTTGGTGTCGATGCTCGGAGACCTCCTCGATCTGTTCGAGCAGGGCGCGGCGAATGGCACCCCGGTTCGCGAGCTCGTCGGGGAGGACCCGGTCGAGTTCGCCGAGGTGTTCGTGCGCAACTACTCCGAGGGTCAGTGGATCAACAAGGAACGCGAGCGGCTGATCAGGGCCATCGACCGCGCTGCGGATGATCGCCCCGGCGCCCCTGGCTCTGCGGGCGACAGGGAGACGCCATGAGCCGGGCCGGGGCCCTCGCGGTCAGCGCCAGCGGTCTGCGCAAGTCTTTCGGTGCCCGCCTGGTGCTCGACGGCCTCGACCTCGAGGTCGCCGAGGGAACGATCTTTGCGCTCCTCGGTCCCAACGGCGCCGGTAAGACAACGATCATTCGCATCCTTTCCACGCTGATCACCGCCGACGCGGGGAAGATCCGGGTCGCCGGCCGAGACGTGGTCACTGACGCGGATGGGGTCAGAGCGGTGATCGGGGTGACCGGGCAGTTCTCTGCGGTGGACAACCTGCTCACGGGCGCCGAGAACCTGCAGATGATGACTGACCTCCGCCACCTCGGCCGCCGCGCCGGAGCACGTCGGGTGGCCGAACTGCTGGAGCAGTTCGAGCTCGCAGATGCCGCCAACCAACGGCTCTCGACCTATTCGGGGGGGATGAGACGACGGCTGGACCTGGCCATGACGCTCGTAAGCCGACCCCAGGTGATCTTCCTCGACGAGCCCACCACCGGCTTGGACCCCCCCAGCCGGCTGACCATGTGGCAGATCGTCCGGGACCTTGCAGCTGCCGGGGTCACCATCCTGCTCACCACCCAGTACCTCGACGAGGCCGACCAGCTCGCCGACCGGATCGCCGTGCTCGACCAGGGTCACATCGTCGCCGAGGGCACCCCCGCAGAGTTGAAGGATCGCATCCCCGGCGGGCATTTCCGGCTCCACTTCGCCGACGGCGACCTGCTGCGCTCGGCGACCAGCCTGCTGCCGGGAGCCGCAGCCGACCAGGATCAACTCGTGCTGCAGGTCCCCGCAGACGGCAGCGTGGACTCCCTCCGTCAGCTGCTCGACACCCTGCACCACGCCCGCATCGCAGTTGAACGCCTGACGATTCACACCCCCGACCTCGACGACGTCTTCCTCGCCGTCACCGGCAGCCACGCGGCAGGCGAACGCGACCGCGACGCCACGACACAAGGAGCAGCGCCACGATGACCTCCTTCGCCTCGACGCTCAGCGACACACGAGTCATGTTCCGCCGCAACCTCAAGCATCAACTTCGCTACCCGTCGGTAACCGTCATGCTCGTCGGCCTACCGATCGTGTTCCTCCTGCTGTTCGTCTACGTCTTCGGCGGCCAGCTCGGCGCCGGCCTCGGCCCACACCAGGGACGCCACGACTACCTCGACTACCTCGTACCGGGCATTCTGCTGATCACCTTGGCCTCAGTGGTTCAGGGCACCGCGATCATGGTCGCGATGGACATGACCGGCGGCATCATCGACCGATTCCGCACCATGGCCATCCCTCGGTCCTCGGTGCTCACCGGCCACGTGCTCGGCAGCCTCCTCCAAACACTCCTGGCCATCGCCGTGCTCATCGGCGTCGCCTTCGGGCTCGGGTACCGGTCCAGCGCGGGACCGCTGCGGTGGCTCGCCGCCCTCGGGATCCTGGCGCTCGCCGGCTTCGCCCTCATCTGGCTGGCCGTCGCGCTCGGCCTCGCCGCCAAGAGCGTCGAGACCGCCAGCAACACCCCCATGTTCCTGATCCTGCTGCCCTTCCTCGGCAGCGGTTTCGTGCCCACCGCCACCATGCCGTCCGGGCTGCGCCAG
>JAJZJY010000191.1 GCA_021809885.1 Actinomycetes bacterium | reverse complement strand
GGACATGGCGCTGCATGCCGGACCTCGTGAAGCTCTTGGCGCACAGCCGACACTGTCCGGACGTCTGTCGGGTCACGATCGCTCTCCGTCCATGAGCTTCAGGCCCGTCCTCCCTGCCGGCTCGGTGCCACAGCACTTCTTGAACTTCTTCCCGCTCCCGCACGGGCATGGGGCGTTTCGCCCGATCTTCGGGGCGTGCTGCAGTGTGCGCGGTGCAGCAGGTGGTGGCAGCGCGGCTGTGGTCGCGGGGAGCTGGTCGAGCGGCAGTCCCCGGTCCCCGGATGTCGGCGTCGTCCGACGGCCCGGCACAGGAGCTTGGTCGCTGGCGTCGTCGGGCTCGACGCGCTCGGAGACGCTGCGCGCGCGCCTCTGGTGCTTCGACTTCTCGACCTGGCGTCGCAGCTTCTTCGCCTCCTGCTCGAAGGCCCGGGCTTCTGACTGGCGACCGGTCTCGTCGCACAGCACCTTCAGCCACGAGGCGATGGCGTCTCGGTTCCTCACGCCCGGCGTGAAGTACCCCTCGCGCAGGAGCTGCTCGGCCTTCACATAGTCCCTCGGAGCGTCCCTGACAGCAGGAGAGAAGTGGCAGACCGCCCAGGCAACCCAGCCGAAGCCCCAGCGTGGGTCCGCAGCCAGCCACGTCCGGAAGAGCTCCTCGGCCTCGTCGACCTCGCCCACCTCGAAGCGGGTCTCGGCGAGGGCTTTCCGCCGGTTCTCGGTCATGAGCTGCTGCTCGTGGGGGAAGCGTCGGAGCGCCTCCTCGCAGAGCGCGATCCTCGCCACGAGGAGCTCGCGGTCGCGAAGCCCGGCGTTCCAGAGCACCTCCTCGAGGTCCTGGCTCCAGTTGTAGAGCGACTGGGTCATCGGGAAGCGATCGTCGAACTGCGCGACGGAGACGACGCCGGTGGCATCGCAGAGGCGCACGACGTCGGACCAGGCGTTCAACCACGTCCTGGCACACGCGGCTTGGTCTCGCTCGAGCAGGTGGTAGCCGTCTTGGATCTTGTCGTCCAGCAACTCGAGGCAGACCTTCTCCGGCCACCATCTCTGCCAGAGGGCGACCAGGCAGATCCAGATCCACTCCCCTTGCATTCGGTCGTGCACGCCGCGAAAGCCGCAGCTGTCGATGAGCGGCCGTGCCACTTCTTCAGCCGACAGAGCGCCGCCACAGAGCTGCTCCAGGCGGTCGCGGTCGAGGTGCAGCCCGAAGCTCTCCAGCTTCTCGAGGAGCTCGTCGTCGCTCAGACCCGCGGCAGATGACCGCAGCGGCCGGTCGTTCTCTTCGATCAGGCGGCCGATCATCGCGTCGGAGCTTCGCTGCTCCTCGCAGAACCGGTCGATCGTCACCCAGGAGATATTCATCACATCAGCCAGCTCCTCGCAGCACCTGTCCATTCTGCCTCGCGAAGAAGATCGGTGGCGCTACCCCGCTCGCGATACGGACGTGATGGGCCATCGCGGCGATCCAGGCTGCCTCGATCGCTTTCCGGTCTTCAGCGTTGAAGTCGTCGAGGAGCTGCTCTGGTGGGTCTCCGGCTCGGGTGCGCGCCAGCGTCGGGAACGAGAACGCCGTCAACGCTCGAGAGTCGGAGATGGCCGTACCGGCGATCCCCCGCCGGACAGCTTCGTCGATCCCGGACACGAACGTGGCGATGTGGGTTGTCTCTCGTACGCGCTTCCCATAAGCCCTGGTCAGCGATCTGAACGCTGGGTTCGTCGCCGCGATTCACGGTGAATGTCGCGGCAGTTGCCTCAAGATCAGTCGCAGCGGACGGTCAGCGGACGTCTCCTGTGAGGCGGGCTACGGCAGATTCGGTATCGAGACCCCGGCGCCAACAAGCACGCGGACGAGTGCCCCCGGCCCTGCACTCATGAGGAGCATCTCGAGCGGCTGTCCGAGGTGGCCTCCACGTACCTCCTACCACCTGGCCGCGCTGGCACGCTCCACCCGGCGATCTCCTCGGTGAGGCGAAAGGCCAAGGACCGAAACCGCCCGAGCGGCCTGATCGAGGCGTGGTACGAACGGCCGGATCTCGCTCAGGCGGGTCGGCGGAGCGCCGGAGCGCCGAAGGCGACCCGGTCACCTCCATCGCGGTCGTGAACCAGGTCAAAGGCGACGAGCCCGAGTGCGTGATCAGCTGTGCCTTGTCGAAGAACCGGTTCCCCCATGGCGCCGCGGAGAGCTTGGGCGAGCGGTGTCGCTGGTGGGTCGCTACCTCGAGGCCGCGACAGGCCGCCTCGTACCTCGCGGTCGAGGGCAACGATCTGTGCTGGCCGCCATGGCCGAATGTCACCTGACCAGCGCGTGAACAACTTGCCGGTGGCACCGATCGGTCCCACGCACAACATGTCGTCTCGGTCACCCTACGGTGTAACAACTTGGACGTGGTGGCTGGGCACCGCCTTCCCTCTCACGCCGGAGGAGAGCAACTGGGCAGCGTAGGCGATATGTGGGCAAGATGGGGAGGTGGATGACGTGCCCGACTACGACGTTACCAAGGTGACCGACCCCGAGCTCGAGTCGGCGTTCGCTGCGGCGGAGCCCGTCGTCCTGGTCAACCTCGTCGAGTGCCTGGTTGTTGCCGAATGGACACGGTGGTAACGATCACGGGCGGCTCCTGAGCACGTGAGCCTGGCACGCAGCGGCGACCCTCTGCACGCTGGCGACCTGGTGGTGAACCGCCGTGCGCATTGACCGTTGCCAGCAAGTATGGCTGAGGTTTGCGTCAGCTCGCCTGATACGGATCGGGTCGACGGCTGGCGGCGGCGACGGCCTCGCGGACAGCATCGACCACCTGGGCGGGCTGCTCGATCGGCACCATGTGCCCGACCCCGGGCACCACATGGGCGCTTACGCGGGGGGGAAGCCCCGAGACATCGGGAGCCGGGAGCACGCGGTCCTCTGCTCCCCAGACGAGAACTACGGGAACGGCAAGCTCGCCGAGCGTCCCGATCAGGTCGAGCGCCTGGCGATCACCGTCGAGCAGAGTCTGGAGAAGCTGTCGCAGGGCCTGGCTCACACCATCGATCCGCTTGTAGCGAAGCAGGTCCTCGGTCATCTGGCGGGTGACGAAGCGCTTGTCGGCGAAGAGGCGGCTGAGCAGTGGGTTCAACTCACGGCGGGCGGTGGCTTCGGCGAAGCCGCGGAGGTACTCCACGTCGGGCGGTGAGCCGAGACCGGCCGGTGCGACCAAGGTGACCGAGCGGACCTGATCGGGGCGACTCCGCGCGACAGCGACGGCGACCGCCCCGCCTAGCGAGTGACCGACCAGATGTACGGGGCCGTTCTCCATCTGCTCCAGCCAACCCGAGAACACGCTGGCCAGATGCTCGAGCGAGCCGTCGCCCACATCCTTGTCGGAGCTCCCGTGGCCAGGCAGGTCGATGGCAAGACAACGGTAGGTGTTGCTCAGCGCGTCCTGGACGAAGGCCCAGTTGTTCTTGTCTCCACCAAATCCATGGACGAGGACGACAGTCTCGGGTCCGGCACCGCTCAGGGTGGCGGTGATCGTACGGCCCTCGACATCGGCGACAGCAAGCTGGGGTCCGCCGGTCTCCTCGACATCGCCGGCGGCCAGCTGGACCTGGGCGTCGGCTACCACCTGCTCGACGATCTCCTCGGGGACGTCGGGATCGGCGAGGACGGCGATGGTCCCGCCGACGGGCACCCTGGCTCCCGCCGGCGCCACGATGCGGCGCAGCACACCCTCCTGCACTGCCTCGACGACCCCCACGCTCTTCTCGGTCTCGATCTCCACCAGGCTCGTGCCCCGACGAACGCCGGTGCCCTCTCCGACCAGCCACTCCACGACCCTTCCCTCGGTCATGGAAAGGCCCCATTTCGGCATGGTCACCCGCTGGACGCCCAGTTCGGGCTCGGCGCTCAACTTCCTTTCTCCATTGCCAGCTTCACCGCCGCCACGACTCGGGAGGGGTCCGGAATGTAGAGGTCCTCCAATGCGGCGGAGAATGGCACGGGGGTGTGGGGAGCCGTCACCATCTGCACAGGGGCCTGCAGGTGCTCGAATCCCTGGCTAGCCACCAGCGCAGCCACGTCGGTGGCGATGTTACAGCGGGGCGGCGCCTCGTCCACCACTACGAGGCGGCCGGTCTTCTCCACGCTCTCCAAGACGGTGTCGGTGTCCATGGGGCTGGTGGTCCGCAGGTCGATCACCTCAGCGTCCACACCGGCCCCGGCCAGCTCAGTGGCCGCCTCGCTGGCGACCGCCACCATCCGACCGAGCGCCACGATGCTGACGTCGCCGCCGCTGCGAACGATGCTGGCTTCGCCGAAGGGGATGGCGTAGCTCTCCACCGGCACGTCGCCAACGGTGTCGTAGAGAGCTTTGTGCTCGCAGAAGATGACCGGATCGTTGTCGCGGATGGCCTGGATGAGGAGGCCCTTGGCGTCATAGGGTGTGGCTGGGAGAACGACTTTGAGACCGGGGATGTGCGTAAAGACCGAGTAGAGCGCCTGCGAGTGCTGAGCGGCAGCCCTGAGCCCTGCCCCGTACATGGTGCGGATGACCACTGGGGTGATGGCGTTGCCCCCGAACATGTAGCGGAACTTGGCTGCCTGGTTGTAGATCTGGTCGAAGCAGACCCCCATGAAGTCGATGAACATGAGCTCGACCACCGGTCGCTTCCCCGCGGTTGCCGCGCCGATGGCGGCACCCACGAAGGCCGACTCGGAGATCGGCGTGTCGAGCACCCGACCTGGGAAGCGCTCGTAGAGCCCCTTGGTCACGCCGAGAACCCCGCCCCAGGCGTCTCGCTCGCCGGGAGCTCCTTCACCGCCGGCGTTGTCCTCGCCCAACACTATGACGTTCTCGTCCCGCTCCATCTCCTGGACGAGCGCCTCGTTGATGGCCTGTCGGTAACTGATCTTGCGTGCCATGGGAGTGGCTCTCTCCTTCGGTGCTCGGCGTCGGTCAGTAGGTGGCGTACACGTCGGTCTCCAGGTCCTCTCGACCTGGGAGGGGGGCCGAACGTGCCTCAGCGACGGCGTCGTCGATCAGGGCGGCCGCCTCGGCATCGATGGTGTCGAGAGCGGCGGCGTCCAGCATCCCGTTGGTGGTGACCCTGGTTCGGAACCACTTCAGGCAGTCGAAGTCCCGTCGGGCGCGCTCGACCTCGTCACCCCGGTAGGTCTGCTGGTCACCCTCGAAGTGACCGTAGTAGCGGGTAAGCTTGACCTCCATCAGGGTCGGACCGTCGCCTCGGCGTGCCCGCGTGACAGCCTCTCGAGCCACCTCCCACACGGCGAAGAAGTCGAACCCGTCCACGATCACACCGGGCATCCCGAACCCGTCGGCTCGATCAGCGATGTTGTCGGCAGCCACCGACCAGGAGCTGGCGGTCGTCTCGGCATAGCCATTGTTCTCGGCCACGAAGATGACCGGGAGCTGCCACACCGAGGCCAGGTTCAGCGCCTCGAGCGTCGTACCCTGGTTGCTGGCACCGTCGCCGAAGAAGACCACGCAAACCTCTCCGTTTCCGGCGAGCTTGGCGGCCAGCGCGCGCCCGCATGCGAGCGGGGCGCCTGCACCTACGATCCCGTTGGCGCCGAGCATCCCCTTGGAGAGGTCAGCTATGTGCATGGACCCGCCCTTGCCGTGGCAGGTCCCGGTACGCCGCCCGAAGATCTCGGCCATCATCGGCTTCGGGTCAACCCCTTTGGCAATGCAGTGTCCATGCCCTCTATGCGTGGAGGCGATAGTGTCCCCGTCGTCGAGGTGCATGCAGATGCCGACGGCGGACGCCTCCTCGCCGGCATAGAGGTGCACGAAGCCGGGGATGTCGCCAGTGGCGAACTCCTCGTGCACCCGGTCCTCGAACGCTCGGATGGTGCGCATGCGCCTGTAGGCATCCAGGAGCTGGTCAGCGGAGAGCTCAGCCGGCTCAGCCGACCGGTGCTCCAGAGTGTCGGACATGGCGTCCACCTCGCTTCCTCGTCAGGGGGTGTCGTTGGATGGGGGAAGGCCGGGGCCGTAGGCGCCGGCGGGGAGGGTGCAGAGCAGCCGGCGCTGCGCTGCCTCGGCGAGGGTGGCCGACGGGTCGATACGGACCGGACCGTCGGTGCAGAAGCGGACCTGGACGCGCTCGGATGCGTCGAGCTCGATCTCCCGCTCGCCGTCCAGTGCCACGACCCCGCCCCCGGTGCCCATCATGTGCGGCCGCCCGCGGTGCAGGTGCTCCCAGCTGGCGACACCTACCTCGACGACCAACCCGGGAGCGATGGGGGCCCGAACCACAGCTGGTGCGCTCCTGGGGGGGACGAGCCGCAGGACTACACCGTGCCCGGCTCCTCGGGGCACGGGGCAGAGCAGTCCAGGGATCGACGACAGGCCGATGGCGTCGGGCCGGGCGAACACGCAGGCGAGCTCGGTCAAGCCGCCTACGTCCCAGAGGGCCCGAGCCCCCCGGCTCGCCGCTCGAGTGAGGCAGACATCCACTAGGGCGGTTTCGACCCGGGAGTGGGCAATCACCTCGAGCCGGGCATCTCTCTCGAGCACCGTCGTGGCGTCGACAGCGCCCTGGGCCACCAGACCAGCTGCCAGTCCGGCCACAGTGGCCTCCCGAACCTCGGGGAAGACGTTGTTGGTGCCGGTGGAAAGAGCCAGCAGCGGGGTGTCCCCGCAGGAGGCCGCCACGGCGCGAGCCGTCCCGTCCCCGCCAAGACAGACGATGGCGCCTACTCCCGCTCCCATCATGGCTCCCACCAGCTCGGCGGTGTCAGCGGCGGTACTGCTGTAGCGCTCGAGCTCGACGAAATGCACCGTGGGCCACTCCGGGCGGCCCGCTGCGGGGTCGGGGCCGAGGGAACGGAGGACGGCGGCAGAGATGCCGCCGACGTCTGTGGACACAAAGGCATCGGTCACCCCGACGGCGCCGAGCGCTGCCAGGAGGCGCTGGATCATCTTCGCCTTCTCGGAGTTGGGAAAGACGGAGGCCTGCGCGACCAGCCGGCGCACGTCTCGACCCGCTAGCGGATTAGCGACGATGCCAACAGCGCTGCTTCCCACGCGTTTCCTCCCCCTGTAGAGCATCGCACGAGGCGCCTCTGCCGGCAAACCCGGCAACGGCCTGCAGCGGGCTGCAAGATCCCGGGGGCGGAGACACTCGATGACCGGCCGTGCGTATTCGCTGGACCAGGGGGTTCTGGGCCAGGTGAGATGGAGGGGGGGCTGCGAGCACCCCTGCGTGACAGGGAATCATCAACCCGGTACATCGGCGCCTGTGGGCGGACCTGGGAAAGCCGCGCTGCGCCGCAGCCAATCCGCCACTCATGTCTCGTCGACCTGGCCGGTGGCGATGGCCAGCATGACGGCCTCGGTGTCGTCGACATCGGGAGGGTCGGGAGCCCGGTGTGGCCACGGCCTCGGCCTGGTCGGCGGGCTCGTCGGCAAGTCTCGCGGTGGGAACTGACGAACCCGATGATCTTGGACCAGTAGCCCCTCCCACGCCTTGTAACGCTCCCGTATCCGGAGGTATGTGTTTTGCGACATACGCGTCTACCTGGGACTATATCCGTACGCTCCGCCGCATTGTTGCGGGCCGGCGCCGCGAGCGGGGGTGCCGGTTGGCTCGGGTGGCGGCCTGGTTCGAAACGGGGAGCCTACTTGGG
>JAJZJY010000190.1 GCA_021809885.1 Actinomycetes bacterium | reverse complement strand
AACCGGGCTGTGCTGCAGGCCCTGTTCGGCTTCGCCTGCCGGACGGTCATCGAGCGCACCCGCAAAGGGGCCGACGCTTCCGATGACGAGGGGGAGCTGACCGACATGAGCTTCATCCTCGTCGTGCCGTTGTTCCACGTGACCGGCTGCGTGCCGGTGATGCTGTCCTGCTTCGCCCTCGGCATGAAGATGGTGATGATGTACCGCTGGGAGCCGGATCGGGCGCTCGAGTTGATCGAGCGGGAGCAGGTGACGACCTTCGTCGGCGTCCCGACCCAGAGCTGGGACCTGCTGGAGTCGCCACGCTTCCACGAGTCCGACACGTCGAGCCTGCGGTCGGTCGGTGGGGGCGGCGCACCCGCCCCGACGGCCCTCGTGCAGCGGGTGGCGGACAGCTTCCGGCGGGGGACGCCGGCGATCGGCTACGGGATGACGGAGACCAACGCCCTCGGGCCGGGCAACAGCGGAGCGGACTACCTGGCCCACCCGACGAGCACCGGCCGCACCGTGCCGATCCTGCAGGTGTCGATCCGGGACGGCATGGGGGAGGAGCTGGCGGTCGGGTGCAGCGGCGAGATCTGGCTGAAGGGCCCCAACCTCATCCGGGGCTACTGGAACCGGCCCGATGCGACTGCCGAGGCCTTCGTGGACGGGTGGATGCGGACAGGCGACCTCGGGCGCCTCGACGAGGAGGGCTTCGTCTACGTCGAGGACCGCATCAAGGACGTGATCCTGCGGGCCGGCGAGAACGTCTACCCCGCCGAGGTCGAGTCGGTCTTCTACGAGCACCCGGCGGTGCACGAGGCGGCGGTTGTGGGCGTGGCGCACGAACGGCTGGGTGAGGAGGTGGCGGCGGTCGTGGTGACCCGACAGGGGACGGCGGTCGGGGCCGCCGAGATCCAGGCGTTCGTGGGTGAGCGGCTGGCGGTGTACAAGGTGCCGAGCCGGGTGCTGGTCGTCGCCGAGCCGCTGCCGCGCAACGCTGCCGGCAAGGTGTTGAAGAGGGAGCTGCGGGACCGCTTCTCGGATTGAGCCGAGCCGGCGGCCGAAAGTCCCCGCCCTCGCCCGTTGGGCCTCAGCTCCAGGGATCCGGGCGTTTGGAACTGGCGCCACTCCCTCACCGCGAGGACACCGATCATGGCCACGGCGAGCGGGGCGGCGGCGAGCGGGAAGACGCCGAAGGAGGCGAGCACGGTGGCGAGGAGGAGGGGCCCGCCGTGGTGGGCGAGGACGTACCACGGGAGCGCGACCGCGTAGCACATGTCGCCGAGGTTGGATGTGAGCTGCCCGGCGACGAGCCGCCGGAAGCCCGTGTGCCGCAGCGGCCGGAGGTTGCGGGGGACGGCCACGGTCAGTCGCCCCCTTCCGGCCGCTCGACGGGGTAGCCGTAGACCACCAGCTCCACCGGGGCGGCCCCCGGCGGCCGCTTCGAGGGATCGGTGAGGCGGTCCGTGAAGCGGTCGAGGAGCAGGGCCTCGAGGTCAGCGCTGAGCTGCTCGAGCTCCTCGACGGTGAGCCAGAACAGGTAGTTGCCGCTGGGGGCGGCGCGCCGCCACCGGGGCGGGTGGTCACCCTGTGTCTCGTGCCACGCCCGCAGCCGGCCCAGCTGGCGGTCGTGCCGCAACTGCACGAGGGCGTGGCTGGCGTCCTCGGCTTCGGGGTCGTCGGGGTCGTCGGGGGGGTTGGCGAAGCGCATCCCGATGGTGGTCATCCGCCAGGGCCTCGATCGGCCCTGTCCACCGCCGGCCTCCTCCACGAAGCGGTACTTGGCGAGCTGGCGGAGATGGAACGAGCACGTCGTGGCCGACTCCCCGATACGTCCCCCCGCCTCGGTGGCCGTCTGCGGGCCGTGGACGGTCAGCACCTCGAGGAGGGCCAGCCGGACGGGGTGGGCGAGCGCGCGCAGGGCGCGGGGGTCGTCGACGTCGCGCAGGTCCAGCACCGCCTGGAGAGCAATCTGTCGAGAGCTATTTGTCGAGAGGTAGCTCTCTACTAGTGCTGTCCGGAGGTGGGCCGTCCCACTCCCGGCGGCGCCTGAGCACGTCGCGGAGCATCGTGGGGCGGTCCGTCATGATCCCGTCCACGCCGAGGTCGAGGAGCCGGTCCATCACCGCCCCGTCGTCGATGGTCCAGACGTGCACGGCGAGACCGGCCCGGTGGGCGGCGGTGATGAAGCGGCGGTCGGCGACGGGAACGGTGCCCCACCGCAGCGGCACCTGCACGGCGCCTGCCGGCGCCCACGCGGCGCCGGGTGGACCGCCGCCGAGGGGCAGCACGCCGGGGGCGAGCGAGGCCAGCCGCAATGCGGTCGTGGCAGTAGGGCCGGTGCTGGTGCACAGGCGGGGACCGGCGAGGCGCCGGGCGATGGCGATGCGCCGATCGGAGAAGGCGGTGACGCACACACGGTCCAGGGCGGCGGCCCGGCGGAGGAGATCGACGAGGGGACCGACGACAGAGTCGTGCTTGGCGTCGATGTTCCAGCGGAGCTCGGGCCAGGAGGCGAGCACCTCGTCGAGCCGGGGGATGGGTTCGCTCCCGCCGACGCGGGCGCCCCGCAGCTGGGACCACTGCAGCTCCTGCACCCTGCCCGGGCGGTCCGCCACCCGGTCGAGGACGGGGTCGTGGATGACGACCACCACCCCGTCGGCGGAGAGGTGGACGTCGGTCTCCAAGTAGCCGTAGCCGAGCCGGCGGGCGTGCTCGAAGGCGGCGACGGTGTTCTCGGGAGCCTCCTTGGCCCCACCGCGGTGCGCGATCGGCAGGGGACCAGGATGGTCGAGGACCGGGAAGCGGTGGGTTGGCACGCCTCTACCGCTCCGTCGTCGTGCCATCGCGCGATGGTACGGTCGCGGGGTGGTCGCACGCTCGCCCACCGATCGGGGCCCGGCCGAGTACCGCATCGACGAGCTCGCCCGCCTCGCCGGGGCCACCGTCCGCAACGTCAGGGCCTACCAGGACAGGGGTCTGCTGCCGCCGCCGCGGCGGCAGGGGCGCGTCGGCTGGTACGGCGAGGCGCACCTGGCCCGCCTGCGGGTGATCGCCGAGCTGCTCCGCCGCGGCTACACGCTGTCCAACATCGGCGAGCTGCTCGCCGGCTGGGAGCAGGGTCGTGACCTCTCCCAGCTGCTCGGCCTGGAGGCCGCCCTGGTCGCCCCGTGGTCGGAGGAGAAGGCGTCGATCCTCGCCCGCTCCGAGCTGGTCGGCCTCCTCGGCGAGGAGGGCACCGCCATGTTGGTGGACGCCGCTGCCGCCGCCCACATCGTCGAGGTGGACGGGGACCGGGTGCGGGTGCCCAACCCCCGGATGCTCGAGGGAGCTGCCGTGCTGATCGACGCCGGCGTCCCCCTGGACGTGGTCGTCGACCTCGGTACCCACCTGGCCACCGCCGTGGACGGCATCGCCGCCCGGTACGTGCGGGTCGTCGACCGCCACGTGTTCGGCGAGGCGCCCGGTGCGCCCGGCGACGACGATCTCGCCCGGCTCACCGGGCTCGTCAACCGCCTGCGCCCGCTCGCCCGCCAGGTGGTGGACGCCGAGCTCGCCGTCGCCATGGAGCGCCGGGTCGAGGCGATCCTCGGCGACCGCCTCGAGGAGCTTCGCGGCACGCGGGAGGCCGCCGGCTGAAACGTTGCTGAACCCGGCTGCCGATCCCCGCAATCGAGACGTAGCGGTCACGGGGGCTGGGTAGGGTTCTGACCATGGCCGATCAGGCGACCTTCGCCGACCAGGCGATGGAGTACATGGGCTCCCTGTACACGGCCGCGCTCCGGATGACGCGGAACCCGAGCGACGCCGAGGACGTGGTCCAGGAGACATACCTGAAGGCGTTCCGCGCCTTCGGCGGCTTCGAAGAGGGCACCAACCTCAAGGCCTGGCTCTACAAGATCCTGACCAACACGTTCATCAACTCCTACCGGTCGCGCAAGCGCCGGCCGGAGCAGACCGAGCTCGACGAGGTGGAGGATCTCTACCTCTACCGCCGCCTCGGCGGTCTGGAAGCGGTGTCGGCCAGCCGCAGCGCCGAGGAAGAGGTTCTCGACCACTTCACCGACGGCGACGTGAAGGCTGCGGTCGAGTCCCTCCCCGAGCAGTTCCGCATGGCGGTGCTGCTCGCCGACGTGGAGGGGTTCTCCTACAAGGAGATCGCCGACATCCTCAACGTCCCGATCGGCACGGTCATGAGCCGGCTGCACCGTGGAAGAAAGGCCCTGCAGAAGGCGTTGCACGACGTGGGTGTCCGCCGAGGGCTGCTCGAGCCAGCGGTCGACGCCCCTGCGTAACCCCCTCGTCCCCGAGGCGAGGGCCGCGAGTTCGACAGCGCGTAGGAGCAGGTAGGCCATGGACGACAGCAGCGGGAGGCTTGTGGATGCTGATCCGGATCCCTACGGAACCGGGTGCCGGGAGGCTCTCGAGGTGCTCTACCGCTACCTCGACGGCGAGCTCGACGACGAGCGCCGGCGGATCATCGCCTATCACCTGGAGAGGTGCTCCCCCTGCCTCGTGGCGTTCGACTTCGAGGCGGAGTTGAAGGCCGTGATCGCCCACCGCTGCCGGGAGTCGGTACCGGAGTCGCTGCGACTCCGGGTCGCCTCGGTCCTGGCGGAGGCGTCGGAGGGGTTTCGGCCACCGGCGTGACGGGCAGGGGTACCCTCGACATTAAGTGATATTTAGTGGGAGATTGATGAGCGAGCGACCGTCCCTCGGAGGACACAACCTGAGCGGCAGTGACCGACCGTCCAAGGCCTACGCCAAGGACAGGGTGTGCCGGGAGCCGGGTTGCCGCACCCGGCTGTCCATCTACAACAACGGCAAGTACTGCTTCCAGCACGAGCCCATGGCGGTGCCCCGCACCCGGGGCAAGAAGATCGCCTGATCCCTCGGGCGGGCCGGCGGACGGCGGAGGCTGCCGGCGGTACGCGCTCGCATGTCCGCCCGTAGGCGGGGAGACCCGATGTCGGAAGAAGCGGGCGCTACGCTGAGCTCGAATGTCCGGGTACGCACGGCCGGTGGGCGTCGGGTGAGCACCCCGCTGATCTCGTGGAATCGCGCGACCCGGGTCGCGACGACGCTTGCCGCCCGGCAGCCGCCGTTGCCAGACTTCGAGCGCGACGCCATGGTCGCGGACTTCGCCGAGCTCACAGCCGTCGCCGAGGGTCTCGTCGAGGGGGAAACAGGCCTGCGCTCCCTAGCCGGACCCGCGCGGGCACGGGTCGCGGACCGGCCTGGCTGGGTGAGGGCAAACGTGGCTTCCTTCCAGCGACTCCTGCGCCCCCTGTCCGACCGCCTGGCGGCGAGCGGATCCGGCCGTGTGCGCCTGCCGGGGCTGCCGGCGGCGAGTGGTGTCGTCAGCGGGATGCAGGTCGGTCTCCTGCTGGCGTGGATGTCCACCCGGGTCCTCGGCCAGTACGACCAGCTGCTGATCGAGGACGAGCGCCCCGAGGACCAGGACGTCGTCTACTACGTCGGCCCCAACATCGCCGCCGTCGAGCGCCGCTACGGCTTCCCGCCACGGGAGTTCCGGCTCTGGATCGCCCTGCACGAGGTCACCCACCGGGCGCAGTTCACTGGTGTGCCGTGGATGCGGGAGCACTTCCTCGGGCTTGTCGAGGAGACGCTCGCCGGCGTCGACCCCGACCCGCGCCGGCTGCTCGACGCCCTCCGGCGGAGCGCCGAGGAGCTGCGTGCAGGCCGAAGCCCCCTCGACGACGGGGGCCTGCTGGCGGTGCTGGCCACGCCCGAGCAGCGAGTCGTGATCCGCAAGATCGGCGGCCTGATGAGCCTCCTCGAGGGCCACGGGGACGTCACCATGGACCGGGCTGCCCTCGACAGGGTGCCCAACGCCGCTCGTTTCGGGCGGATCCTCGGTGAGCGGCGCCGCCAGCGCGGCGCGGCGCGCGTCGTCTCGTCCCTCGTCGGCCTCGACGCCAAGCTGCGGCAGTACGAGCAGGGTGAACGCTTCGTGCGCACCGTCGAGGACGCCGGCGGCCGGCCCCTGTTCGACCGGGTCTGGCAGGCGCCCGAATGGCTCCCGAGCCTGCCGGAGATCCGCCAGCCCGACCGCTGGATCGCGAGGGCCGGCGCGCTGCGCCCGGCGATCGGCTAGACACCGGAACGTGGCGACCGTCCTCGTCGTCGATGACGAACGGGACCTCTGCGAGCTGGTGCGCATCAACCTGGAGCTCGACGGCCACGCCGTGGTCGTGGCCCATGACGGGGACGCGGCCCTCGCCTTGGTGCGCGCGGCCCGCCCCGACCTCGTGGTCCTCGACGTGATGATGCCTGGGCGCGACGGCTTCTCCGTGCTGCAGGAGATCAAGGACGACGCCGCGGTGGCGAGGACGCCGGTGATCATGCTGACAGCCCGGACGGACGTCGTCGATCGGTTGAAGGGAGGGATCGAGGGAGCCGTCTCCTACCTGACCAAGCCGTTCTCCGTACTCGGCCTGCGCGCCGCGGTGCGCGACCTCCTCGCCGGCGAGGACGAACCGGTCGTGCGGCGCCGGGTGCAGCGCGAGTCGCTCGCCGAGCTCGCCCGGCTCGAGGCCGGACGGGTCGGGCCGGCCGGCGTCACAGCCGGCGTGCCGGCTCGCCCGCACCTCACCCGGCTCGAACCCGTCGGCGGCGGGGGCGCACCGCGCCCGGCGGCCCCACGACCGGCGTTCGAGCGGTGGCGTTCCCTCCTCTCGGACCGCCAGAGGGAGATCCTGGAAGCTGTGCTCGCCGCCCCGTCTTTGCCGGCGGCGGCGGATTCGCTGGAGGTGAGCCGCGGCTACCTCTACGCGAGCCTGCGCCGCATGGCCCGCAAGCTCGGGAGCGCGAGCGGCCCCGAGCTGGTCCGCACGTTGCGCGCCGACGGGCGCGACGAGAGCACGTAGCACGCAGATGGGAGCCCACCTCGGGCTCGCCGGCGCGATCGACGGGATCGCGGCCCGCTGCCTGTGGCCCGCGGGTCCCGGGGCGGTTGCCACCGCCGCCGTCTCCGGCGGCCCCGACTCGCTGGCGCTGCTCGTCCTGGCCCGGCGCGCCGGTCTCGACGTCCTGGCGGTACACGTCGACCACTGCCTGCGGGACGGCTCCGGGGAGGAGGCCGCCGTCGTCGCCGACGTGGCGCGCCGCTTCGGTGCACGTTTCGAGTCCCGTGTCGTCCCGGTGTCCCCCGGCTCCAACGTGGAGGCCCGGGCGCGCGCCGCGCGATACAGCGTGCTGCCGGCCGGGGTCATGACCGGGCACACCGCCGACGACCGGGCGGAGACGGTAATGCTCAACCTCCTCAGGGGTGCGGCCCTCGACGGCCTGGCACCGATGCGCGAGAGCGGGCGGGTCAGCCGGCCTCTGCTCCGCCTGCGGCGCGACGAGACCGAGACGGTGTGCGCCGCTGCCGGCCTCCGCCCGCTGCGAGACCCGTCCAACGACGACCTGGGCCTGCGGCGCAACGCCGTCCGCCACCGGCTGCTGCCACTGATGGCGGAGATCTCCGGGCGCGACCCGGTGCCGATCCTCTGCCGCCAGGCGGAGCTGCTCGGCGACGACGCCGGCTTCCTCGACGCCGCTGCCGGCGCCGTCGACCCCACGGACGCGCGGGCCCTTGCCGGCGCGGCCGTCCCGCTGGCCCGCCGAGCGGTGCGGCGGTGG